>NZ_DATJCY010000001.1:0-18536 GCF_035577925.1 Gelidibacter sp.
TTTTTGGACACGAATTACACGAATTGTATATAATTCACCAATTAACTTCTGCGACTTGGCGTTTTTTGCGAGCGTTATTTCACGGAGTTGCGCTGAGATTCACAGAGTTTTTTTGGACACGAATTACACGAATTGAATATAATGCACCAATTAACCTCGGCGACTTGGCGTTTTTGCAAGAGTTATTTCACGGAGTTGCGCTGAGATTGCGCTGAGATTCACAGAGTTTTTTTGGACACGAATTACACGAATTGTATATAATTCACCAATTAACCTCTGCGACTTGGCGACTTTGCGAGAGTTTTTTAGTCTCAGTTTTCAGTCTCAATTTCTATCAATTAAAAATTTATCCATTCTTACTTTTAAATTCTTAATTGATTCCTATCTTTGCACCGTTCTCAAAAAAGGGGTGCTCGATTGATTGCAGATTGATGGGCGACGATTGATGATTGACGAAATATAAGTTCAAAAATCTACAATCAGAATTCAAAAATCTACAATTTTTTTGGCTGAGATCATACCCATTGAACCTAGAACAGGTAATGCTGTTTAGGAAAAGGCGATAAGCGCCAATTAGTGTTATTTATGTCAAATTCGTCGTCCGGAAGACGTTGTAGAAATAAATAACCAACAAATTACTAACAAAGAATAATTACCTCTTTTTATTCGTCTAAAATTTTTTATTCGAATGAAATCTTTATTCACAAACCAATCGGCTCAGAGTCGATTCAAACCATCTTTAAAACTTATTTTATTTATTATTTCGCTTTCGTTTAGCTTTACGACTTTTGCGCAAAACTATCGTGTATCTGGTCGCGTCACCCAACAAAATGCTGAACCGCTTGCTGGTGTGAGCATTCAATTGAAGTCTGGTAAAACATGGGCACAGACAGATATTAATGGTGATTATTCTTTAGAATTGCCCAAAGGAACACATACTTTAGAGTTTAGATATTTGACAGCATCACCTATCGAAAAGACCTTCAATCTTACTTCAGATTTAGTATTGGACGTTCTCATTAACGAAAATACCGAAGTGCTGGATGAGGTGTTGGTTAATGCGGTTCGCGTCGGTTCAAATTCGCCAATTACGCATTCTAATATTTCTAAAGAAGACTTGGAAAAACGCAATTTGGGTCAGGATATCCCTATGCTTTTAAATTTCTTGCCTTCGGTAGTTACCACAACTGACGCTGGTGCTGGCGTGGGTTATACGGGTATTAGGGTGCGTGGAATTAATGCGCAATCCACCAACATTACGATTAATGGAATTCCGTTTAACGATGCCGAATCCATGGGGACATTTTGGGTGAATCTCAGTGATTTTGCGTCTTCCACCCAAAGCATGCAATTGCAGCGTGGTGTTGGGACATCAACCAACGGTTCGGGTGCTTTTGGTGCGAGTATCAATGTGTTGACGGAAGGTGTTTCTAATGATGCCAGTGCCGAAATTGCCAATAGCTTTGGAAGTTACAATACACGTAAGCATACTGTTAAATTCAGTACAGGACGTTTGAATGACCATTTCGAATTTTCAGGACGTTTGTCAAACATTAAATCGGATGGCTATATTGATCGTGCTTCATCTGACTTAAAATCGTATTTTTTGCAAGGTGCTTACGTGGATGACAACCGATTTATAAAAGCTGTGGTTTTTGGAGGTCAGGAAATCACCTATCAAGCATGGAACGGATTGGAAGATTTAGATCTTTTGGAAAATGACCGCACCTTTAATACTGCCGGAATGTACACCGACGCTGATGGAAATATTCAGTTTTATGACAATGAAATTGACGATTATAAGCAAGATCATTACCAATTGCATTGGAACGAGCGTTTAAATAACCGTTGGTCAACTACTCTAGGTTTGAACTATACCCGTGGGTTAGGTTTTTTTGAGCAGTATAAAGAAGATCAAAAACTGGTAAATTATGGTATGGAAAACATCGAATTGGGTGGTGAAACCATCAAACTAAGTGATTTGGTGCGTCGTAGATGGTTAGATAATCATTTTTATGTGTTAAATGCCAATGCCAATTATAAAAATGAGAACCTTAATTTAACTTTCGGGACATCGTTAAGCACCTATGATGGCGATCATATTGGAGAAGTTATTTGGGCGCAATATGCTGGAAATTCACCTAAAGGCCATCGCTATTATGATGGTAATGGAAAGAAAACCGATGCCAGTACTTTTGCCAAAGCCACTTATCAACTAGATGAGCAATTGAGTTTTTATGGTGATTTGCAATACCGTAATGTCGCTTACAAAACAACTGGGACAAATTCAGATGTGGTTTTAATGGAAATTGATGAAACTTATAATTTCTTTAATCCAAAAGCCGGACTGACCTATCAGTTTAATCCTGTAAATGCCCTATATTTTTCATATGCAAGAGCCAATCGTGAGCCGAGCCGTAAGGATTTTCAAAATAATAAGGATGTCAAACCGGAACAATTGAATGATTTTGAATTGGGATGGCGTTTTGATTCATCAAATTTTAGATTGCATACCAATGCCTATTATATGCATTATAATGAACAACTGGTGCTAACGGGCCAATTGGATACTACAGGAAATCCGATACGTGCAAATAGTGGCGAAAGTTATAGATTAGGTCTAGAGCTTGAAGCTGCGTGGAAATTTGCACCACAATGGCAACTTCAACCAAGCGTTACCATCAGTTCTAATAAAACGAAAAATACGGTGATAGAGCGCGATGGTCAAATGGTTGATCTGGGTAAGACCAATATTTCATTTTCGCCTAATTTAATTGCTTCAAATGCCTTGGTGTTTCAACCAAAAACACATTTTCAAATCAGTTTATTGAGTAAATATGTTGGCGAACAGTATATGGGAAATACCGATTCTAAAGCATCTAAATTGAAGTCTTATTTTATTAATGATTTGAATGTGACTTATGAATTGAATTTTGAATCTAATAACGATCCTCAGAAAAAATCCTTTATCAAATCGATATTGTTTTCTGGATTGGTCAATAATATTTTCAATGAGAAATATATCTCCAATGGTTTTTACTACACTTATGATGACGATTGGACCGATCCGAACAAAGTTACCACTATTGAAGGTGCTGGCTACTTCCCGCAGGCAACAACCAACTTTTTGATTGGAGCGACCTTAAAATTTTAATTGGTCACTATAAGCGTGTTTCCAGATCGGGATACACGGTATTCTTTAAGACCGCAGCGTAATTGAGGCGTGCCCACAGAACCTCCGGTAAATAAACTATAAGTATTGGCGTCAACGCAACCACAAACTGCGTTGGCGCCATTTATTGTAAGTAATGAGCAATTGGTCTGTTCATGATTGGGGTCGGCGGCATCCCAAGCGCGAAAACCACTTCCGGTATTCATCACAATAACGCCTTTGTTGCCCTGATTGGCTATATAAATCGAATTGCTGGTAAATTGCAATTGGTTGTATTGCGGTAAATTCATGTTGATTGTAGCATCCACTCTTGCATTGACCAGAAATTTGCAATTCTCATCACTATTATTTCTGCTACAGGCAGTTAAGAAGACTAGGCTTATCAATAAAAAAAAATGCTTCATTATATATAAATTGAGTTGCAATTTACAACAATCCCAAAGTTGATATAAATATTTTGTATATTTGTTTTATATCTCGTTCTCACGGGATTTTTTTTATGCTGTTCTCTAAAAGAGAGATTCAGCATATTTTGTATATAGTAAAACGAAGAAATTATGACTAAAGTATCTTATTACACTGCAGAGGGTCTTAAAAAATTGAGGGATGAACTCAATCATTTAAAAGATGTAGAACGCCCAAGAGCATCCCGAGCCATTGGTGAAGCCAGAGATAAGGGCGATTTGAGTGAAAATGCCGAATATGATGCCGCAAAAGAGGCGCAAGGCATGTTGGAAATGAAAATCTCCAAGCTTGAAGCCATGCTTTCAAATGCGCGTTTAATTGATGAATCACAACTAGACAGCACCAAAGCCTTGGTGTTATCGACGGTTAAAATAAAAAACCAAACCAATGGGATGGAAATGACCTATACTTTGGTTGCGGACCGTGAAGCGGATTTGGCATCAGGGAAAATTTCTGTCAATTCGCCTATTGGCAAAGGACTTTTGGGAAAAACGGTTGGTGAAATTGCCGATATTCAAGTACCCAATGGTGTTCTTAAATTCGAAATTTTGGAAATTACGAGAGAGTAAGTTTTCAGCTTCTAAACATTAAAATATAACATTCCTGTTGAGATCAATTCTAACAGGAATTTTTGTTTTATATTTAAACCCATCAATCGATAACAGATAATACTCTTCAAATGGCATCAATATTTACAAAAATAGTTAATGGTGAAATACCATGTTACAAAGTTGCGGAAACCAAGGATTTTTTGGCGTTTTTGGATGTTAATCCCAATACCCAAGGTCATACGCTCTGTATTCCTAAGGTAGAAGTCGATCAGCTTTTTGATTTGGACCAAAACACCTATATCGGATTAATGGAGTTTTCAAGAAGTGTGGCCATTGCATTAAAAAAAGCAGTGCCTTGTAAACGAGTCGGCATGTCAGTCGTGGGCTTGGAAGTGCCGCATGTACATGTGCATTTAATTCCGTTGCATACTATGGATGATATCCGTTTTACGACGAAGGTGAAGATGGATAAAGAAGAGTTTGAAGCGATTGCAAAACAGATTTCGGACCGCTTATAAGTTAGGTTTCTGAAAATAATTTCAAGGTAATTTGCATGCTTGTACCTTTACCAATTTCAGAATGCAAAACTTTTATCTTGCCATTGTGATAATCTTCAACAATACGTTTTGAGAGCGAAAGTCCCAAGCCCCAGCCACGTTTTTTACTTGTAAAACCTGGTTCAAAAATTTTATGTGACAAGCTTTTTGGAAGCCCTTTTCCAGTGTCGGTCACGGTTATCTTAACTTGTTTGTTACTTTTGGTGAGCGTGACTTTGAGATGGCCACGACCTTTCATGGCATCAATGGCGTTTTTGACCAGGTTTTCAATGGTCCAACTATAAAGTTGTTTGTTCAAGAGTACATAAATAGGATGATCGGGAGCTTGAATTTCAAAATCAATCAACTTGCTGGAGCGCGCTTTTAAATAATCATAAGATGCTTTGGTTTCTTCAACGATATCTGCTTTTTCGAGTGTTGGTATTGAGCCAATTTTGCTAAAACGATCGGTGATGGTCTGCAGGCGCTGAATGTCTTTTTCCATTTCTTCGAGATAGGATTGATTGACTTCTTCAGAACGTAAAATTTCAGTCCATCCAATTAATGACGATAATGGTGTTCCTATTTGATGGGCGGTTTCTTTGGCCATTCCGGTCCAAAGTTTGTTCTGTTCTGCAATCTTTGAACTGCGGTAGAAAAAATAGACCACAGCGGCAAATAGCACAATAATAAGCAACAATGCCAACGGATAGTATTTGAGTTTATTGATTAATGATGAATTACCATAATATATGGTATAATAAATTTCATTATTATAATACACCTCAATGGGCTTGTTTTCATTTTCAAATTCGGCAATAAGATTTTTGACAGAGAGCGGACTGTTTACCTTCTTCTTATCAATATTTTTGAATGTGCCTAAACTTCCGTCCTTATTAATGGCCAACATCGGTGTGGTATGGTTGCTTTCTAATATTTTGAGGGTGAGATCGACATTTTCATTGGTTTCGGATTTGAGTAGTTCCGATTGTGCAAATGACCAATTTTGCATTTTGATGCGTTCTTCAGCTTTAAAATGTTGGAAAAAAATATAAGTATTCCATAAAATTAAAGAAATAATAATGAAAGATGAAGTGATAAGAGTCCACCGTAAAATATTTCGGTTCATAGCGTAACGCATCAATACATTTGTAGTTTTAAATATAATGCTATTATGTTAATATTATTGTCTGATTCTTGCTATAAATCATTTTGTACGTTTGTCAATATCGTTACCTTTGCAATTAATTGTTTTATAGATGTTAAGTTTTGATCCTAAGGACCTGACTACAGGTAGGCTGCATGGTTATTTGTTGAGTGCTGTGTCGCCAAGGCCAATTGCTTTTGCGAGTACTATAGATGTTGATGGAAACCCCAATTTATCACCATTTAGTTTTTTTAATGTGTTTAGTGCAAATCCGCCCATCCTCATTTTTTCTCCAGCACGAAGGGTTCGAGATAATACTGTAAAGCATACGTTGCTAAATGTTGAAGCAACCAAGGAGGTTGTGATTAATATGGTGAATTATGATCTTGTTTACCAGGCTTCCTTAAGTAGTACAGAATATCCAAAGGATGTGAACGAATTTGATAAAGCAGGTTTGACCATGTTAAAATCGGATATCGTAAAGCCATTTAGAGTTGCCGAATCTCCAATTCAACTGGAATGTAAGGTAAATAATATCATTAAACTGGGAACTGAAGGTGGCGCTGGGAATTTGGTGATTTGCGAAGTCGTAAAAATGCATATTTCTAAAGAAGTCTTGGATGATGATCAAGGTATTGATCAAGAAAAACTTGATTTGGTGGCACGCGCTGGTGGCGACTATTATAGTCGTGCTAAGTCTGGCTTTTTTCAGATCCCAAAACCTTTGAGGACTCACGGAATTGGAATTGATGCCATGCCCGATGAGATCAAGAATAGCATGATTTTTACAGGAAATGATTTAGGCATGTTGGGCAATGTTGAAGTTTTGCCAACTGCTGAGAGCATTGCCGAGTTTGTTAAAAACATTAGTGAGCGCCACGCTAATATAAAAGAAATGACCCATCGCGAAAAGCATAAAATAGCCAGAAACTATTTGAGTTATGGCGATGTAGAGAGTGCTTGGAAATTGTTACTTTCGTAATGCACATGGTCAAAAGCAGTTAGAATAAATAATAGTAATACGAAATATTAAATAATTAGTGAAATGGAAGTACAAGGAAAAATCAAAATGATAGGAGATACCCAAACTTTTGGAAATAATGGGTTCAGAAAAAGAGAAGTGGTAGTTACCACCGAAGAGCAATACCCTCAACATATTATGGTTGAGTTCGTACAGGATAAGACAGAATTGCTAAATAATTATCAGGTTGGTCAAAATGTGAAAATGGGCATTAATTTGAGAGGAAGAGAATGGATAAATCCACAAGGCGAAACTAAATACTTTAACTCTATTCAAGGATGGCGTATTGAGAGCTTAGATGGAAGTGTATCTGGAGGTATGCCACCAGTTGCGCCAGCTCAGGCATTTCAACCGGCCAATGATTTGAATCAGGATGATCACGACGATTTACCATTCTAAATTACCGATTTTTTTGCTGTTTGCATTTAATCTATCTAAATGTAAAAAGTAGAATCTTTATAAAAGAACCTCGATGTTGATAACATTGAGGTTTTTTTTGTCATATTTAGCACTGAAAATTGAAGATCAATGATTTTTCTTACGGACAAAATTGAATTTCCCAATCCCGATCAAGCTGAACCCGATGGGCTTTTGGCTATTGGCGGTGATTTGTCGGTTGAACGATTGCTTTTGGCCTATAAAACAGGTGTTTTTCCTTGGTTTAATGACGATCAGGATTGGATTTTATGGTGGTGTCCAAACCCGAGATTTGTACTATTTCCCGAACAGATAAAAGTTTCAAAAAGTATGGCTAAAGTTCTTAAAAACGAGGAATTTAAAGTGACGCTCAATACCGATTTTGAAGCCGTAATCCAAGCATGTTCAAAAGCAAAACGTATTGGGCAAAAAGGAACGTGGATTACCAAAAATATGATTGATGCTTACACAAAATTGCATCATTTGGGTTATGCAAAATCTGTTGAGGTTTGGCAAAATGAACAATTGGTCGGTGGTTTGTATGGCATTGATTTGGGCAATGGCGTATTTTGTGGTGAAAGCATGTTTGCCAAAGTAAGTAATGCCAGCAAAGTAGGTTTTATCAGCTTTATCCAAAACACTAATTACAAGCTCATCGATTGTCAGGTTTATACCAATCATTTGGAGAGTTTGGGTGCTGAAGAAATTGAGAGAGATGAGTTTTTGAGATATTTGAAAGCGCGTTTTTAGGCATTTATTAAACTTCGCTATACCTAAAACAATCCACCTCATGATCGTTGACCATGCCTACAGCTTGCATTTTTGCATAAACAACGGTGGAACCAACAAATTTAAATCCTCTCTTTTTTAGGTCTTTGCTTATCGCATCACTTAATGCGGTTGTTGGCGGTGCGTCTTTATAGTTTTTGACTTTGTTTTTTATAGGTTTTCCATCAACAAATTTCCACAGGTAATTTGAAAAGGAACCAAATTCGTCTTGCACTTTCATAAATGCTTGGGCATTGGTAATTGCCGCATGGATTTTTAGTTTGTTTCTGATAATTCCAGAATCCTGAAGTAGCGCATCAATTTTACCCTGTTTGTAGGTTGCTATTTTTTTATAATCAAATTGATCAAAGGCAGCCCTGAAGTTTTCTCGCTTGCGTAAAATGGTAATCCAGCTTAATCCAGCTTGAAAAGTTTCCAAAATCAAAAACTCAAAAAGAAGGGGATCATCCTTAACGGGAACGCCCCATTCAGTATCGTGATACTGTTCATAAAGCGCATCGCCTAAGCACCAACTACATCTGTGTTTTTCCATTTTTAGAGGCTTTTGTAATTCAGTTACTAAAGTAATAACTGTTACACAATATGACATAAAATATGGTTATTTTTGCATAAAATAACCATTATGAACACACTTGAACACAACAAATTAGAAAATATACTTCATGAAGGCTTGAATAATAGCATGTCTTACCAAGAATACAGAGCGCTAATGGCCGAATTGGTAGCTACACAATCTACTACCGGATTAGATAAAAGTGAAGAAATTGTTGCTTATACCGCATTAAACGAACAACGTATGAAGCGTTGGGATAAAACGCTTAAAGTTTCTGATGAAACTCAGCAAAAAATAGCGTCATTTAGAGGAGATATTACCTGGTTAGTGCTTACCGAAAGTTGGTGCGGTGATGCTGCGCACGTAACGCCGGTAATCCATAAGGTAGCCGAGTTAAATCCTAATATTACTTTAAGAATGGTATTGCGCGATGATAACGATGCGCTTATGCAACAGTTTTTGACCAATGGTGGAAAATCGATTCCGAAGTTAATTATGATCGATAATATAACAGGAGAAGTTATGAATACTTTTGGACCAAGACCAACGGCAGCAACGCAATTGGTTGAGGATTATAAAGCAGAACACGGAAGCTTAACCCCAGAATTTAAAGAAACCTTACAAGCTTGGTACAATAAGGATAAAGGCCAAAACACGATTGCAGATTTGTTACGTCTTTTAGGGCTTTAGAAAAATAACGGATAAAGTACAAGATATAATTAAAGGTGCCTTCTAGATTTTTAAAATAAAGAAGGCACTTTTTTAGTTTTTTCCTTTAAAATAATAGGTAATAGAACCTATTTGTTGATTTTTGGACGCATCTGGACTAAAACGCGCTTCGTTGGCATATTTCAAAGCACTTTCAATTAAACAAGCGTTTTTTGAGTTGGAAGAATTATTAACATATGCATTAATCACCTCTCCTGTAGCATTTACGGTAATGTTGATAACGATTTTCCCGCCCTCTTCGCAAAGATAAACGGGTGGTGGTAAATGCCGGTCTTTTCGGTTGACCAGACTGTAGGAAACACTGCTATTGGTGTTTGCAGAATAATTGTTGGCTAAGCTATTGGTGGAGTTGTCACCATTAGATTTTGCCGATTTCCGTTTTTCTGCCGAACGCATCGCAATCACATTGTTGATTTTGCTATACGAAGACAATTCATTTTCATTCAAGGAATAATCTTCGGTTGAGGTATTATTTTGAACATCTGTCACTTCTTCTTGAGTTTCTGTGTCTTCAGTTTCTGTTTGTTTGGCATGTTTATCGAAATCATCAGCACTGACGGATTTGAAATTTTTCATCATTTCCTTAAACTCATTTTCGGAGTTATAAGCTTGATTGGTTTCTGAAATGTTAGGATCATTCAAAGCCAGTTCCTCAAGTAGTTTTTGTTCTTCGGGTGTAAGTGGCGGCGGTAGTTCATAATAGCTTTCGGCCATGGCTTGGCTCTGTTGTTTGATGCCAAGCGCAAACAGCGCAAGCACCACAGTGCCACTGATCAGAACAGTAATTATTAAAGCTTTATGTTTATCTATGAATTCCAAAAGTGTCGTAGGTTTTAAGGTTTAGGGCATTAATATATATGACAAATTAAGCAAAAAAGTTTAAATCAGCATGAATTGGATGAAAATTGCACGAAATTCAACTCATGATTATTGTTTGTCATAAAAACTATATCAATAATCTTTGTTTTATCAGAAGCTATTCCGAAGGAAGTGATTTGATGAACTCCTCAACGCCTACGGCATTTTTAACGTCAAAATCACCAATTTTAGTGCGTCTTAGGACCGATAAATGTGCGCCAGAATTAAGGGCTTTTCCAAAATCATTGGCCAACGAACGGATGTATGTGCCTTTGCTACAAACTACTCTAAAATCGACTTCCAAGTTGTTAATCCGAGTGATTTCAAAGGTTGAAATATGAACTTGTCGTGATGGAATATCGACTGCTTCACCAGCTCTTGCAAATTCATACAGGCGTTTGCCATCTTTTTTCAAGGCCGAAAATACTGGTGGAAATTGTGAAATCTCACCAATAAATTGCGATGTCGCATTGCGGATTAATACTTCTGTTAAATGTTCTGTAGGAAAAGTATGGTCTATTTCGGTTTCTAAGTCATAGGATGGCGTTGTGCTTCCTAAAACAAAAGTGCCTGTATATTCTTTGATTTGTGCTTGAAAAGTATCAATATTTTTGGTCATTTTACCAGTACAGATCACTAACAAACCTGTTGCCAACGGATCTAAAGTACCAGCGTGGCCTACTTTTATTTTTTTGATTTTGAAAGCACGACGTATTTCCCAGCGCAATTTATTGACCACTTGGAAAGACGTCCAATGCAAGGGTTTATCAATTAAAAGAACTTTTCCTTCCTGAAAATCTTCTACTTTAATCATTTGTAGAATGTTGTATCATGGTTATTTCTGAGATATTTTGATTCTGGATTTCGTTTTTTGGAGTGTTCCAGAAATACACCAATAAGACGATGCCAATCACAATACGATACCAGCCCCAAGCTTTAAAGCCAAATTTAGTTAGCACGGCAATGAAAAATTTTATAGCAATCATGGCAATAACAAATGCAACAACATTGCCAAGTAAAAAAAGCATGATGTGATGTTGATCTTGTAAAATCATTTCGTAACCTTTCATTTCATTTAGGGTTCCTTTTCCCCAGGTTTTTACAAAAATGGAGTATACGGTTACTGCTGCCATGGTTGGTACGGCTAAGAAAAACGAAAATTCGGCTGAAGCCTTTCTGCTCAATCCTTGCGACATTCCGCCAATAATCGATGCTGCAGATCGGCTCGTGCCAGGCATCATGGCCAAACATTGCCAAAAACCAATGGCGAGTGCTTTTTTAATTGGGATGTCTTTTTCGTCTAGAATTTTTGGATTTTGAAACCATTTATCGGCAAATATCAATACCACGCCACCCAATATCAATACGCTTGAAATTGCAATTTGATTTCCTAAAACCGATTCGATGGCATCATCAAATAAGTAACCTAAAACTAGGGCAGGAAGTACGGCAATAACTAATTTGAGATAAAAGTTGAGATTTGAAAAATCAAAAAACTTTTTCCAATATAAAACAACCACCGATAAAATAGCACCAAACTGAATGGAAACCTGAAACATTTTTAAAAACTCGCTTTCAGGTAAGCCCATTAAGGCGGCTGAAAAACCCATGTGCGCCGTTGAAGAAATCGGTAAATATTCGGTAAGTCCTTCAATAATTGCCAAAATAATGGCTTCAATTAAATCCATAAGGGAAAAGCTATATTTGTTTTGAAAGAAACTCTAAGTATCAAAAGATAAATTCTTAGAATCTAACAGGTTAATTTTGGAATTTAAGATTTTGGAGTTTCGTCTTTATTAGGATTCAGTAAAATAGCATACACTTGAATGCCAAAGCCAATTAATACTAAAGTTGGTGCTAAACGAATGCGTCGCCAGCTAAAGATTTCCGGGTTAAAAACATTGGGATCATCACTTCCGCCACCTGACATTAATATGAACCCGAGTGCGATAACGCCCAGTCCAATGAGCATAAATTTGTAATTTTTTCTTCCAAAAATAAAGTTATTGTCAATATTTTCTTTACGCTTTTTCTCTCCCATGATGATTGAAATTATAATAGGTTGCAAATTAACGGCTTTATTTAAAACTTTTAGTTAATAGTATGTAAATAGTTGGATTTTTAAGGTGTTTTCAACAGTTTTAAGAATGAGTTTTAGAGGTTAAATACATTGTTTTAACGGTTTTTGAGCCTAAAAGTGTAAAAGTGAATTTTTAGTGTTTCGATTATAAGGTTTAAACATTTGTAAAAAAAAAACTCTAAACTCAGAGATGAAATAAATGTAATTTTGCCACTTAAAAAAGATTCCAAACATCTTTAGTATTGTTGTGGATTAATTAAGTCTTAAGAAAATGAAATATCTATATCTAGCAATAGCCATCGTTCTCGAAGTTATAGGAACAAGTTTTATGCAAGCCTCTGATGGGTTTTCTAAACTCGTACCAACACTCATTACGATCATCGCTTATGTGGCTTGTTTCTACTTTTTCTCACAATCTCTAAAAGTCGTCCCATTAGGAATAGCGTATGCCATTTGGGGTGGATTGGGTATAGTATTAACAGCACTAATTTCGGTAATTGTATTTAAACAAACCTTAGATTGGCCAGCAATTATAGGTATTGCTTTAATTGTTGCCGGAGTTTTTGTGATGAATGTTTTTTCCAAATCAACTGTTCATTAAAAGATCTCATAAAAGAAGTTGACTGGTTGATCTTAGTTTTTCGATTTAGTAATATAAAGCGTCTGTTTTTAAATTCAGGAAACGTTGGGTAGCAATAAAAGTGCTTATCCAAGTGATGAGGATTCCTAAAAGGAAAATGACGACAAACAAACCACCAATTAAAATTGGATTATCAAGCAGATGTAATTCGTTAAAGGTTTGGTCGAGATAATAGAGTACAACCCCCATTCCTATTAATGCAATAAAAGCTCCGATAATTCCCAATTTCACACTGTGATAAACAAAAGGTCTGCGGATAAACGATTTTGTCGCACCTACCATTTGCATTGTTTTGATGATAAAGCGTTTGGAATATACCGCCAATCTTATGGAACTATTGATGAGTAAAACGGCAATCAAAGTGAAAACTCCGCTGATGACCAAAACCCAAAATGTGATTTTTTTAACATTATCATTCATCAACTCTACCAAATCATTGTCATACCGAATTTCTTCAATAAATTTTTTGTTAGATAATTCTTCAGTTATGGAAGCTAGAGTTTCTAGATTAACAAAATCAGCTTTTAAATGCACGTCAATAGAATTTTGTAATGGATTATAGCCTACAAAATCCATGAAGTCCTCGCCGGTTTCTGCTTTCATTGATTCTGCCGCCGCTTCTTTGGATACATATTCGGTACTTTTGGTATATTCCGACATGGCCAAAGTTTTTTCAAGCTGTTTGACTTCAATGTCCTTTGCCGAATCGTTCAAATAAATGGTTACTACAACTTGTTCTTTAAAATGATCTGCTACTTTTTTTGCATTTAACACCAATAATCCTAAGCAGCCCAGTAAAAACAATACTAAAGCAATGCTGATAACTACTGAAAAGTAGGATGAAATTAACCTGCGTTTTTGATATCTGTCAAAAGATGAACTCATAACAATTTTAGTTGAAGGTGTAAAAATATGAAAGAAATCTATTCTCTTAGGGTTTACAACGTTTAAATTTCAATAGTGTTATAATAAGTTTAAATTTGCGGTCTGTAATATTTTCGCAAAGACGTTAAGACACTAAGTCCTTCTTCTTAAAAAATAAGCCTTGCGCCTCTGCGGCTCTGCGAGATGTCAATGATACTAAGTTTTATGTACTACAATTTCAACGAGATAGAGAAAAAATGGCAAGACTATTGGGCCAAAAACCAAACCTTCAAAGCCAAAAACAATAGCGATCTGCCAAAATATTATGTACTGGACATGTTTCCTTATCCAAGCGGTGCGGGATTGCATGTTGGACATCCGCTAGGCTATATTGCCAGCGATATTTTTGCGCGCTACAAACGTCATAAAGGTTTTAATGTACTTCATCCGCAAGGTTATGACAGTTTTGGTTTGCCAGCCGAACAATACGCCATACAAACGGGACAACATCCTGCTTTGACAACAGAAGAAAATATTAATACCTATCGGCGTCAGTTGGATCGCATCGGGTTTTCATTTGATTGGAGCAGGGAAGTGCGTACTTCTGATCCGTCTTATTACAAATGGACCCAATGGATTTTTATCCAACTTTTCGAGTCTTGGTATAATAACGATACAAATAAAGCCGAATCCATAGAAACGTTGGTCGCTGTTTTTTCTTCAGAAGGTAATACCAATGTCAATGCTGTTTGTGATGATCATATGACTTCTTTTTCAGCTTCCGATTGGAATGGATTTTCTGATAAAGAAAAACAGGAAGTTTTACTTAAATATAGATTAACGTATTTGGCAGAGACCGAAGTTAATTGGTGCCCAGCTTTAGGAACCGTGTTGGCCAATGACGAAATTATCAATGGCCTTTCTGAACGCGGTGGCCATCCGGTAATCCGAAAAAAAATGACCCAATGGAGTATGCGTATTTCTGCTTATGCCGAACGCTTGTTGCAAGGTTTGGATCAAATTGATTGGACAGATTCATTAAAAGAAAGTCAGCGCAACTGGATTGGAAAATCGGTCGGTGCTTCCGTTTCCTTCAAAGTCATAACCAATGGAGCGAAGCAATCGCAAAGTATAGAAGTCTTCACCACAAGACCTGACACCATTTTTGGAGTTTCGTTTATGGTTTTAGCACCAGAACATGATTTAGTAAGACAAATAACAACTCCAGAACAAAAAGAGGAAGTTGAAAACTATATTACTGCCACAGCAAAACGCAGTGAACGCGACCGCATGTCGGATGTCAAAACGATTACCGGCGCATTTACTGGAGCTTATGCCGAACATCCGTTTACCAAAAAACCGATTCCTATTTGGATTGGCGATTATGTATTGGCAGGCTACGGGACCGGTGCGGTTATGTCTGTGCCTTGTGGCGACCAGCGAGATTATGATTTTGCGAAACACTTCAATATTCCTATTCCTAATATTTTTGAAGGGGTGGATATTTCAGAAGAAGCTTATAGTTCCAAAGATAATGTGGTAATCACTAATTCTGATTTTCTAAATGGATTAAATTTTAAAGAAGCGACAAAAAAAGCCATTTCCGAACTAGAGAAATTAGGTCAAGGTGAAGGAAAAATTAATTACCGTTTGCGCGATGCCGTGTTTTCTCGTCAGCGTTATTGGGGGGAGCCTTTTCCTGTATATTATGTGAATGGCATGCCGCAAATGATTGACAAAAAATACTTGCCAATTATTTTGCCGGAAGTCGAAAAATACTTGCCCACCGAAACCGGAGAACCACCTTTGGGCCGCGCCGATGTTTGGGCTTGGGACACCAAAAATGGTGAAGTGGTTAAAAATGAAAATATTGACCACGTCACCGTTTTTCCTCTCGAATTGAATACCATGCCGGGTTGGGCGGGAAGTTCTTGGTACTTTTTCAGATATATGGATGCGCATAATGATGAGGTATTTGCTAGTGAAGACGCTTTAAATTATTGGAAAGATGTCGATTTGTACATTGGTGGAAGCGAGCACGCCACTGGTCATTTGTTGTATTCGCGTTTTTGGGTGAAGTTTTTAAAAGACAGAGGATTTGTTAATACTGAAGAACCTTTTAAAAAGCTGATTAACCAAGGAATGATTTTGGGAATGAGTGCTTTGGTGTATCGTATTGAAGGAACACAAACATTTGTGTCCAAAAATCTTGTTGGCGATCATAAAGTTCAAGAAATTCATGTGGATGTCAGTTTTATAAATGCATCGGACGAAATGGATATTGAAGCTTTTAAGAATTGGAGACCTGACTTTGAATCCGCCGAATTTATATTGGAAGATGGCAAATATATTGTAGGTCGTGAGGTGGATAAAATGTCGAAATCCAAATTTAATGTTGTCAATCCTGATGCTATTTGCGAACAATATGGTGCGGATAGTCTAAGATTATACGAAATGTTCCTTGGACCATTAGAACAGGCGAAACCATGGAATACGGCTGGAATTACCGGTGTTCATGGGTTTCTTAAAAAACTTTGGAAATTGTATTTGGGAGATCAAGGGTTGAATATTACCGATACTGAACCTTCAAGCGAAAATTTAAAAACACTTCATAAAACCATTAAGAAGGTTGAAGAGGATATTGAGCATTTTTCATTCAATACTTCAGTTTCAACCTTTATGATTGCCGTCAACGAATTTACCGCACAAAAATGCACAAGTAAAGCTGTTTTAGAGCCGTTTTTGATTTTGTTATCACCATACGCACCTCATATTGCAGAAGAATTATGGCATCAATTAGGTAATACTGATTCTATTGCGAGCGCATCATTTCCTGAGTTCGATGCTAGTTATTTGGTAGAAAACACTAAGAATTATCCAATTTCGTTTAACGGAAAAATGAAATTCACCTTAGAGCTACCAATGGATTTGAGCAGTGACGCTATCGAAAAAGCAGTGATGGCACACGAAAAAACAATAGCCAATTTGGGTGGACGTACACCTAAAAAGGTTATTATCGTTCCAGGTAAAATCGTGAATATTGTAGGGTAATTTAATAGCACAACTGACAAAATTTCATAAGCTTATATTGGCTTGATTTTTGTAATATTTGTTTAAATTTAAAAAAATAAAAAATATGGGTGGAATAGGAATGGGATATTGGGTGTTAATTGGCGGAATTGCGCTAATTAGTTGGTTGGTAAGTAATCAACTAAAATCCAAGTTCAAAAAATACTCACAAATCCATTTAAGAAATGGAATGAGCGGAAAAGAAATTGCCGAAAAAATGTTGGCCGACAATGGCATACGTGATGTTGAGGTCATATCAGTACCAGGGCAACTTACCGATCATTATAATCCGCAAAATAAAACTGTTAATTTAAGTGAAGCTGTTTATAACCAACGCAATGCGGCTGCGGCTGCGGTTGCCGCACATGAGTGTGGCCATGCCGTACAACATGCTCAAGCGTACAGTGCTTTAAAAATGCGATCGGCATTAGTGCCAATTGTCAGTGTCACTTCAGGTATGTCGCAGTGGTTGGTTATCGGTGGTTTGGTCCTTGGTGCTGCTGCAGGTGCTGGATTTGGTTATTATATCGCGATTGCTGGTTTGGTGTTTATGGGGTTTGCAACGTTGTTCAGCTTTATTACTTTGCCAGTAGAATATGATGCCAGTAACAGAGCGTTAGCTTGGTTAAAAGCAAAAAACATGTTGACGCCAGAAGAATATCAAGGATCAGAAGATGCGCTTAAATGGGCTGCCAGAACGTATTTGGTGGCTGCCATTGGTGCATTGGCTTCTTTGCTTTATTGGGCGATGCAGGTTTTTGGTAATAGAGATTAATACAAATCAGAACAACTTCTTGAAATTTTGCAAACCGAATGGCAATCACTGCTGTTCGGTTTTTTTTGTTTTTAGGGCATTTCAGTTTAAGATAACTTTTGCTTTAAACGATAGATCATTAACCGCGACGTTTTGCCGTGTAAGGATACTGTGATTGGAGATGTATGGCCACAACGTAAAAGTATCGCTATGTACCACATTTGAAGCCTTATATAGTCATAAAAAACGAGAAACCCTCTTAAAACAAATGTTAAAAAACAACTAAAAAAAGTTATCCATTACGGTTTTCCCGTACTATCCAACGTACATGCGGCCTGGCAGGTTACAATAAACGCAACAAACTTATCAACAGTGTGTTATGTAAAATTAATGTTCAAATAATTTTGGTGTTATCGTTTTTTTTTATTTATGTTTGAACGGACGATCATGGTTTTGGAGCGGTTTGCAAAGACGCTCCACCGCTATTGGAAGTTCATGGAGGCCTCCAAAAAACAGCTGTTTTCTAGTTTTAATGACTTTGCAGAAAAAACTTAAGATCTATTGCCATTCATAGCTCTTAGGTTTAATAGGATGGAATGGTATAACTTAAATTTAATTTATTATGAAAACATTAGAATTAAATCAAATGGAAAAAATTGAAGCAGGAGGATTTACACTTGGATGTGCGACTGGAGCTTGGGCTATTGGAATGGCTGTAATGGCTGCTGCCGCTGGACCAGTTGGATGGGTCGCTTGGGGTGCGATGATTGGAACTAGCTTTGCTGGTGGTGCATCGATGGGGTCATGTATATATAATTGGTAATAAATATATATGATATGAAAATTTCAAACAAAAAACCTTTATTTATAACTCTAGGTTTTATAAGTTTA
>NZ_DATJCY010000002.1:0-7802 GCF_035577925.1 Gelidibacter sp.
TCTTGATTATCAATCATCAACTGATCATGATAATGGCTCTCCAGATATGGTTGTCCCTGTAGTGTCAAGCTACAATCGAGCTGGTATAACTTCAGATTTAGTTCTTGTTCACAATCATTATAATAAAGCATATTATATTAATTTCACAAAAGATATTGCTAAGGATATTAGAATAAGTTCAATTAATAGTAGTTATGGCGGTGGTATAGTTGACAATATATATTACAGCCCAATGGAGCCCGCACCAAACACCCCAAATAACCATGGTACTTTAAGTGGTTTCTACTCTTCCCTAAATTCTGCCAATTATCCTTTCGTAGAAATAAAAATGTTACCCAATAACTATTTGGTTTCAAGCGTAAGAAATACTGTTGAGGGAATTACTAGAAAACAGGAATTTAAATATAACGGATTGGTTGTTAATTTACACGGACTTGGGGTAATTGGTTTTAATAAAGTTGCTAGAAGTAACTGGTATGAATTAAATTATACAGGAACGAAATTATGGAGTGCAACCGAAAACCGATTTGATCTTAGAGGAGCAACAGAAAGAACATACACATCAGCTTCTGGAAGTCAAACATTTAGCTTTGTAGCTTCAAATTTAGGCGTAATACCTAACGCAATACATAGTACAACAAACCTTTATTCTGCAGTGACATTATTTAATATTTACAAACTGCAGCTTAATACTCAAACCGTAAAAGATTTTTTAACAAATGTTTCTACTGAAACCAATTATACATATGATTCTGATGGCTATCTACTTCCCACAGTTATAGCAACTAAAAACTATACAACAAATCCTTCTTCGCCAATTGGATCAACAAACGTAACAACAATTTTCGAAAATAATGCAGCAGGATTAGGAGCAAATTATTATTTAGGAAGACCCAAGGAAATTAAAACAGTTACATCCGCATATGGTAACACATACTCTACTATAGAAAAACTAACATATGTAGGTAACAAGTTGGTGAAAAAGGAGAAAAAGGGCAATACTACAGATAATAAATTTTTGGTTGAAGAATTTACTTACTTTCCTATAGGAAATATAAAAAATAAAAAAATTTATACTACTGGTTATACTGAAAAAAAAGTAATCGCACCTCGAATTACAGAATATACCTATGATGCAACACAAAGATTTATCAAAACATTCAAAGACATTGAGGGACTTATTTCATCAAACATATCCTATCATCCTCTATATGGTGAAGTAACAAAATCTCAAAACGCTTTTGGATTAGCCACTTCAACCTTTATCGATAATTGGGGCAAGGTCTATAAAATAACTGATTATTTAGGAAAACATACAAATATTACGTATTCTAAAACTGGTTCAGATTCTCAAATATTAAAAGTTGGTGATGACGGTAGTTCTAGCATGAGTATTACGGACATTCTGGGCAGAACAAAAAAAGCAGGAGTTTTGGATATTGATAATGATTGGTCATATACAACAATTCTATATGATGTTTATGGCAGAAAACATCAAAAAAGTGAACCTCACGATAATCTCAATAATCCAAGCCAATGGACAACCTATTCTTATGATGACTTTAATAGAGAGAGCTCCATAATAAATAATACAGGTTTGACAACCACTATAACTTATTCAGGATTAACTGTTACAGCTACAGATGGCATACAAACAACTAGTTCAACCAAAAATGCAAATGGTCACATAATTTCTTCTTCTGATAATGGAGGAACAATTACATATCAATATTTCGCCAATGGTAATTTAAAAAACACCAATTATAATGGCACTAACATACTTATGGAATATGATGAATGGGGTAGAAAATCACTTTTAAATGATCCTTCCGCTGGCATATACACATACAGCTATAATCCTTTAGGAGAAATTTTAGTTGAGACAACGCCAAATGGAACTACAACTTCCACTTACGACAGTACTGGAAAATTATTAATTAAACATACAGAAGGGTTAAATACTCAAGATTATATTACATATTCTTATGATCCTATTTCTAAATTGACTAATAAAATTGAGAAAGAAGATTTGTCAGGATCTTTAACTACTAATGAATATTTTTACGACGCATATAACAGGTTAATAAAAACTAATGAGGCCATTTATGACGAAGTTGCATTATATGAAAAAAAATATATTTATGACGACTTCGGGAGATTACTTAAGGAATATAGCAGCGCATCATTAAACAATAAATCAAGTTCAAAATGGATAAGAAACACATACAAAAGGGGAGTTCTATGGCAAATTTTTGACGATGCAACTAATCATTTATTATGGCAAACTAACAGCGTTAATCAAAGAGGTCAGTTAACTAACGCTTTATTGGGAAATGAAATTGCAATTGCTAACACCTATGATAATTATGGATACCCAACTCGTATCAAGCATGATCTTTCAACAGCTCCTTATAACAACGTAATGACTGTAAATACTACTTTTGAGCCGCAAAGAGGCAATTTAACACATCGAGATAATAATCTATTCTCTTGGAGTGAAAATTTTAGTTATGATAATTTAGACCGTTTAACAAATTTTAAAGATGCACAAGGAATCCAAGTAAGTCAACAGTACGAAATAGATGGTAGAATTTCAAATAATGCGATGGGAACGTATAACTATTCAAATTCCAATAAAAAATATCAAAATACATCCATTGATATGAATGCTAAATCAAAAGCATATTATGAAAATCGAACAGGTCTTTTTAATGACGATATGGAATCAAAAAACACCTGGGAGATAGCTGATCCATCAGCAGTTACCTACGACACTACTACTCCTGCTCATTCTGGCAACACATCCCTAAAAATCGTCAATTCGTCCACTCATGAAAAAATTGTCCACTCTAATTATTGGGTAAAAATTGATAATGGAACACCAACGGAATATACTTATTCGGCATGGGTAAAAAGCGACGGTACTAATCCGCAAGCTGAAATTTTCCTGTTCATGAAATCTGAAAATGAAAGTGGATATTTCACTCTAGTAGATAATAAATCCATTTCTACTTCAAACAATTGGGTACTCATTGAAAAAAAGTTTCTAGTTCCTGCACACATAAAAAATTTAAGTATAAGATTAGACAATAATGCAATAGGTAATCTTTGGTTTGATGACGTGAGGATAAGAAAAAGTTTTACTCCTAGTTCGGAAAAAAACTTAAATATCTCCTACAATGCTTTCAAAAGTCCAATTGAAATAGAAGAAACGAATGTTGATAAAATAAGTTTCACCTATAATATTAATAACAGTCGAAGTTCATCTTATTATGGTGGTTTGCAAACTGATAAGTACCAGAGACAATATCGAAAATATTATTCTGCAGACGGTGCAATGGAGATAAAACATAATACCCATACCAACTCGATAGAATTTGTTACTTACATTGGTGGTGATGGATACACTGCGCCGATTATATTAAAGAGCGATGGGACAACTCATCAATACAATTATTTACATAGAGATCATCAAGGCAGTATTTTAGCTATAACAGATCAAAGCGGTACTATAATTGAAAAAAGACTATTTGATGCCTGGGGTGAGATAATAAAAATTCAAGACGGTCAACATAAAATCCTACTTAATTTATCGATATTGGATCGAGGTTATACTGGGCACGAGCATTTGGAGAGTGTAGGGCTTATAAATATGAACGGACGCTTATATGATTCAAACCTTCATCGATTATTACAGCCCGATAATTATGTCCAAGATCTAAATAACACTCAAAATTATAATCGTTATTCCTATGCTTTTAACAACCCATTAAAATATACAGACCCAGACGGTGAAAATCCCCTATTAGCAGTTGCTGTTGGAGTTTTTATGGGCGCAGCCACATATACAATTACTGCAATGTTTGCTGATATACCATTTACCGTAGGTGGACTTTTTAAAGCATCCTATATAGGTGCTGTTAGTGGCGCAATAACATTTGGCATAGGCGAAGGTGTTGCAACAATAAAGCCATTGGTTACCCGTTTTAGTGCTCAAGCTTTGGCACATGGCACTTCTCAAGGCATGATAAGTGGTGTACAGGGCGGTGACTTCTGGCAAGGATTTGCAAGTGGCTCTTTGTCAAGTATAGCAAGTGGTTTATATAATGGTGGTGATATGGCCAATGGAGACCATTGGGCTGGTCTCGGCGGTAAATTTGCAGGTTCGAGCGTAGGAATTCTTTCTTTTGGCTCAATATCCGGAGGTGCTGGTGCAGTTCTCACAGGCGGTAATTTTTGGCAAGGGGCAGCTGCTGGATTGACAGTAAGTGGGCTAAATCACGCTATGCATTCAGGTTTTACCAAAAAGTACGATTTAAATGTACTAGCAGATTACGAAGGAGCTGAAGGAGCTGGTCACCAAGCTTTAGCAGGAGAATTAGAAAATAAAAAATTACAATATATATCTAAAGATGGTACTTATGAGAATGCAGGTATTTATGGAAAAAGTAATTATACCGATGAAGTTTTTAATACTATAAATGAAATAAATGATTACTATGGAACTTATATTTCGCCAGGTAAAAGCTATGATGTTGTAGCAACTTATAGGCTGACTAGAAGCCAAATGAATACAGCTTTAACAACGGCTAGGTCATATGCCCATCAAACTTATAACCTGTTTACAAATAGTTGTACAACAATAGTTGAAAAAGCTTTGTATAATGCTTTTAAACCTCAATATACTTTCTTCTCTCCAATTCCAAATATAACATTTCAAAATCAACAATTTACTTATAGAGACTATTTAATTTCAGTAAAAAACATAAATTGATGAAACAACTATCTACACTAATAATATTTAGCTTGTTTGCTTGCGTCGGTCCTGATACGGCATTTTTACCGCAAACAATTAAAGAATCAAAAGAAAATAAATTATTGATCAATATTTATTCCGTTTCGGATAAACTTATCCGAATAAAAAATGAAAATTTCGAAATTCTTGATGTTTGGAGTACTTATAAATTAGAGAAAAAATATTCAAATAAAATTAACAATAATTTTTTTGTATTCAGAATTTGTTTAAAAAATGTTAACACAGGAAAAATTGAACCTCCACTAGAATATTATAGTTTTATAAAATCCTATTGTAATGATTGTTCAAATAATAATATTGGTATAATAGATAGCATGCTTTCAATAATTTGTCAAGATGTAAAATTAAAGGATAAAATAAACTCATTTAAAATAGGCTTTATCGACGATAAAAATAACGAGAAAATAGTTGTTTTTGAAAAGCAATAATCATTTACACCTACAACAACCTCTTATTCAGGTTTGATTTTCACAATCTTGTTGTCGCGCAAAACAACTAATTCGCTATTTTTGGTTTAGTCACTCGGCATCTGGCGGCTACTTGATCTTGAGGCAAACCCTTTTACATTCTTATTCGGAGTACGTTTTGTCCAAATTTTAATTGTCTTTGTAAGTCTAAATCTTCATTTTGCTAATTGCATTACTCTCTATTAAATTTATCCTAATCAAAGTCAAAAAACTACATATCTATCTTGTGTTTCTCCAAATCAAAGTCAAAAAATTCTTTTGGATATATTTGAAGCAGTCAACCTATAAAAACAGTCCTCAGGACTATTTTAGCGAAAGGATGATCTGGCGCATGACCACGCAGTTTGGACGCGGTTTATATTTTCAAAAAAGACCACTCTCCCCTACCCTTAGCTGGCCTTTATAGTGAATGGACAAATCCAGAAACCCATGGAAAATTGCTCACATTTTCCATTGTGACCACCACTGGAAACGAACTCCTATCAAAAATCCATAATAATCCAAAGTTAAAAGAAGCACGGATGCCGGTAATTTTACACGAGGAATTAGCAGATCACTGGTTGGCCAAATTAGAAGGTGAAAAAGATAAAAAATTGATTCAAGAACTCATTCAGGAATATCCGCAAGAGGAATTGGAAGCCTATACAGTTGGCAAATTAAGAGGCAAGGAATATCTAGGAAATGTTCCCGAAATTTCTGAACCTGTAAAGTATGCAGAATTGGAGTTTTAGCGATTGACGAAAATCCTTAACAAAGCTTTGGTTGTAGCGTTAGCTTGTGCGGCCTTATCAATGTGCTTACTTTTAGGATCGGCTGATTGCATTTATTCGCTTTTGTAATGCGGTCAGTCGTTTTATGAGTTCGTTAAAGTTTAACGGTTCACCGTAAAGCATACTTTCCTGCATATCCTGATAGTCCTTTTCCCATAACGCCAACAAATTATCAGGCGGAACAAACTTTATGTTTTCTGGTCTGTGATTGGCATAGTCAATTCCTGAAATAGCCGTGAACTTACTGCGATGTTTTACTATTGTATTGTATAAGTCAGTGTCTCTAAATGCAATTTCTGCATATTCAGTTTGACTTAATTTTTCTATGTCATAAAGGTGCCTGCTAAGTCGTTGCACTCTTATTTTGTCCGTATCTTTTTGAAATTCTTCGTGCAACAGAAAAATCTTTTCTAAAAATGTTCTTTCAGGATTTACAACGGGAATAGTTATTGGCTTGTCTGAAAATGGCAGGTCTGCATAAATTTCAGATGTCATTGTTCCGAAAACCCTTTGCGTAAACGGCTCTTTCAAAGAACGACTCCCCACTTCTACCAAAACACCGGGTTTGAGATAAGTGTCGGTTTCCGTCAGTTTGTTGTAGTAAATTTCAATAATTAATGGGTCTTGGTCGTGATTTTCTACTTCACGATATTTTACCGTTACTTCTTTGAAACCTAATATAGAAAACTTGGCTTTCAGTTCTTCGGTAAAGACTTCCGTTATGAACTTATACGATTTTCTTCTTAACTTTTTGATGTCGCCTTTGCTCAATTCACCTGTAAATCCTAAAAATTCTCTGTCCAACGCCAAATCAATATCTTCCGAAAAACGTTGTATCAAGTTCCAACCTTTGCTTAATGAAGTGCCGCCTTTAAAAATCAAAGCGTTTGCACATTCCATTGAGAATATAACGGACAATGTATGCATTACCCACCAATCTTTTTCTGCGGCAGGTGGCGACGGCAAGCCAATCTGCTGGCTGGTTTCGGTGTATATCCTGACTTTGGTTTCATCAGGCAATTTAAACCACTCTTTTAAGTGTGAAAAATCGATCATTCTGCTTTCGTCTTTAGTAATTCTCTAATCCAAACAGGTGCTAACTGTAAATCGTGTTGCAGATCTTTTGGATTTTCCTTTTTCAAAATTGCTTTTATCTGTTTTACTTCTTCTTCTGTTATCTGGTCTTTTCCGATTGTCCGCAATGCTTGCACAGCTAACATACTTGTTTTACCAACAAAAGCTAAGTTCTTTGAACTTGCTTTTTTAAAGGTAATGGTTTGTTTACCGATTTTGATTTTTCTTGCTGAAGTGTCGGTATAATAAACAACATTCAAAGGCACTTGGGTTGTTAGTCCCAATTTATACATTGCATAACTGCCTGTCGGGATAATCGTTGCTCTGTCTCTTTTTGCAATGGCAATGGCAATTTCTTCAACACTTGGCGACACTTTCCCGATATAGTCGTCATGAACAGGACGAACATAAATGCCTGTGGCTGCTCTTTCTAATTCACCCGACTTTACCAGCCGTTCCAAAGCTTTGTTTACTGCTTTGGCGTTCCCAATCGCGGTAAAACTGTCCACAAAGAAAAGCGAGCCCCTTTTTGTTCGCTTTATTTTACCAAGCACCTGTGCCTCAATACTTTTTTGCATTTACACTTTATTGTTTTGTCGCAAATTTAGCAATTATTTGCGACAAAATAACAGAAAAAATAAAGAGATTTTTGTCGTTAGCTTTTGCCAATTACAA
>NZ_DATJCY010000003.1:0-7940 GCF_035577925.1 Gelidibacter sp.
CCTTTTTTGATTTTTAAAAAAGCTTCAATCGTAATATAATAACCACCAAATCCGTAGGCGATCAGAAAAGGAACAATATAATTCCACATGGACTGGGAATCAGCACCAAAAACCTTGATGCTAAAGCCAATAGCTAGGAATATGCCACACAATAAGGACAAATACAATTCTGTACGTGGACCGAAAATTCCATTATGGTCATGGCTGTGATCATTATTTTCTTTATGAGGTCTGGTCATTCGTTATTTATTTAATGTTAATGCTCGCCGCCTTCGGACTCATTAAGCAACATATAAGTGCCGTCCACAATGATTTTTTTGTCTTTTAAAGCCTCTGAATTCAAAATTTCAACAAAATCTTCGGTTTGCAAACCTATGTCTAATTTTACTTTTTTAAGATGATATCCATCAGCGGTTTCATTTTCTAATACAAGTGCAAAATACTCATTTTCAATTTCGATTATCGCGGTTACAGGCAAAGCCATTCTTTTTGAAGTTCCAATAATAATTTCAGCTTCGGCAAACATTCCGACAATAAACTGGGTGTTATCATCATCAATATGTCCGTGCACCGTAACTCTTCTACTGATTGGATCGATGGCCGTGCCAACCAAATGTACTTCGGCGGTATAAATACTGTCTGATGCTTCTGGAATTCTAAAATTAATTTTTTGACCCTTCTTTATCTTAAGAATGTCCTTTTCAAACACTGATAATTCCAAATGAACATGATCAGTAGCTATAATTTCCAGAATAACATCGGCAGGCGATACGTAAGTTCCATTGCTCACATTAATCTTAGTAACATATCCATCAATGGGCGCATAAAGACTAATGCTAGACGTAATCGATCCGTTTTCTACCGATGTCGGATTAATGTTCATCATTTGCAGTTTCTTTTTTAGTCCGTTGTATTGTGCCAAATTACTTTTATACTCACTTTCTGCCTTTAAAAAATTCTTTTCCGAAGTTATTTTTTCATCGTATAAAGTTTTCTGACGTGTAAATTCAGATTTCAAATAGTTGAGCTGTTCTGATAATTCTAAATATTGTTGTTGGATTTCAACAAATTCTGGATTCTCCAAACTAACTAAAAACTCACCTTTTTTCACCTTATCACCAATCAATAATAGAGTTTTGGTAACATAGCCTCCAACAAAAGTGCTGACTTTAGATTGGCTGTGTGATGGCACATCAATCATGCCACTTGCTTTAATAATAGCATTAAAATCATGTTCCTTAATAGTCCCAAAATGCATTTTTTCATTTTCAAATTGCTGTTTGGTAACGATCAGATCATCAGTTTCTAAAAGAGTTTCTTTTGATTGTTCATTGTTTTTATCATTTCCACAAGCTACTAAAAGCATGAAAACAAATAGGATATATAACTGTTTCATTAGTCTAAAATTAAATAATTGATTGCAATAATCGTTTGATTATAGTCATTAAGATTGCTCAAATACGTTAATTCGATATCTTTTGAAATCTCAATGCTTTGAATGTATTGGAAAAAGTCGGTCTCTCCTTCTTTTAGTGTGCGCTCTACGGTTTTTATGATTTCTTCTGAAAGTTGTTTTCCTTGTGTTTCATAATATTCCACCGCTTCATTATACTGTTGCAGTTTGGCAAACAAGCTTTCTTGCTCGGCATACCATTTGGATTGGTAATCTTCTTGTTGCTGCTCTACAATATCCTGGGCTATTTTGGAGGCTTTAATTTTTGAAGAATTTCCTGAAAACAATAAAGGTATTTTTATACCAAATTGATATCCTACAAAGTTTTTGTTAATTCCATCGTTAGTTCCCTGAAAATATTCAAGGTTCAAATCGGGTAATAAACTTTGTTTTTCTTGACGTAATCGGGCTTCGTAATACAATTTAGATTGCTCAAAATAAGACCATCCCACATCTTGATTTATAGCCATGGAATGCATGGACAACTTTTGCAAAGACTCCTCATTAACCGTAATATCATCCACTTGGACAATTTTTTTCAAAAGCGATTTATACATCACCACTTCTTGTTGCGATTGTTTGTAAAGTGTTTCTAATTGTTTTTGTTTGGACTGTGCGGTAATCATCTCCAAATAATTGGTTTCGCCCAATTCAAAACGTCGTTTGGCGGCATGTGCAAAATTTTGGTACAAACTATCCAAATACCGATAGGACTTTTCTTTGTTTTTTGCATAACTCAAATTATAATATGCCGAATACACGTCTCTTTTTAATGCTTGAAGCTTCATATCGCGAACCGATTCCTGCAATTTAACCTGAGTAGTATTCACTTTTTTATCAGCAAAATACACCGTTGGAAATTTAAAATCTTGCGATACTCCAAACACTTTTAGAGGAATATCATTAACAGGCATATTACTTTCGTCATAACTGTAGTATATAGACGTTTTATCAAAGTTGAAGGCACTTCCTACCAAAGCATCGGCTTCGTCAATTTGTAATTGTGATGCTTTTAATCCTGAATTATTTTCAATGGCCAAATTCACAACCTCATCAATAGACATTGGTTTTTCTTGAGCTTTTATTTGAAAAGTCAGCATTAATAAAATTACGGTTATAACTCCTGATTTATTCATTTTTAATTCCTTTTTCTGTTCTACCCAAGCATATAATACCGGCAATACTACGAGTGTTAAAATGGTAGCACTTATCAATCCGCCAATGACCACAGTTGCCAATGGACGTTGCACTTCTGCACCCGCATTAGTAGAAATAGCCATAGGCAAAAACCCTAAAGCTGCTGCCGATGCGGTAAGCAATACAGGTCGTAAACGCTCTTGTGTACCGCGTTTAATACGTTCTTGGACATTAGTGATTCCTTGACTTTTAAGCTCCCTAAAATGCTCGATCAATACAATACCGTTGAGTACTGCAATTCCGAAAAGTGCAATAAAACCAACGCCTGCCGAAATACTGAATGGCAAATCCCTGAGCCATAAAAATAGAATTCCTCCTACGGCAGATAACGGAATGGCAGAATAAATCATTAACGCATCCTTAACGGAGTGGAACGCAAAATAAAGCAATATAAAAATCAAGATTAATGCTACAGGAACCGCAATCATCAATCGGGCTTTGGCACTTTGCAAGTTTTCAAATTGACCGCCATAAGTTATGGTGTATCCTACAGGTAATTTCAATTTATTGTCAATAACTTTTTGTACATCATCAACCACCGATTGTAAATCACGATTTCTAACATTTACGCCAACCACAATTCTTCTTTTTGTATCATCACGCGATATTTGGGCCGGACCGGTCGTATATTTTATTTCGGCCAATTCACTTAATGGAACTTTTCCTCCATTTGGCAAATCAACAAGCAGGTTTTCAAGGCTTTCGATGTTTTTTCTTTTAGACTCTTCGAGTCGAATAACCAGATCAAATCGGCGTTCGCCTTCAAAAACACTTCCAACTGTACCACCCGCAAAGCCAGCAGAAATCAATTGGTTAAGGTCATGGATATTGAGTCCGTACCTAGCTATTTTTGCGCGGTTGAACTTAACGCTCATTTGTGGCAAGCCTTCTACTTTTTCTACAATAATATCAGAAGCTCCTTCAATATTTTGGATCAACGTTTTAATTTCATCGGCTTTATGGGCCAAAACGGATAGGTCATCACCAAAAATTTTGATGGCTAGATCTGCTCTTACACCGGTAATCAATTCATTAAAACGCATTTCGATAGGTTGTGTAAACTCCCATTCAACTCCTGGAATAACAGCCAATGCTTGCTCAAATTTATCGGCCAACTCATTTTTTGAACTTGCAGAAGTCCATTGCTTTCTTGGTTTTAAGGTGATGATCACGTCGCTTTCTTCCATTGACATGGGATCAGTTGGAACTTCGGCTGCACCAATACGTGTCACGACTTGATCGACTTCAGGAAAATTATCCAGTAATATTTGTTCTATTTGCGTAGTAACTTCTATGGTTTTGCTCAATGAAGTTCCGGTTTTTAAGACAGGTTGAATTACGAAATCGCCTTCATCGAGAGTCGGCACAAATTCACCGCCCATCCTACTAAAAATAAATCCACTTAAAATTAATAACACAGCCGATGATGCCATAACGATACGCGTATTTAACAAGGCCCAACTAATTATAGGACGGTATCTTCTGTTCAAAAAGTTCATTAATCGAACGGAAATGTTCGAATCTTTTTGTTTTCCGGTTTTTAAGAATAAAGATGATACGACCGGAACGTAAGTAAGACAGAAAATCATGGCACCAATAAGCGCAAAACTAAAGGTCATGGCCATTGGTCTGAACATTTTACCCTCTACACCGCTTAACGATAGGATTGGAATAAAAACTATTAAAATAATTAGTTGACCAAAAATGGCCGAATTCATCATCTTAGAAGCACTTTTTAAAGTAATATTATCAATTTCAGCTTTTTGATCGGCTTTTGAAAGTGACTGTATTTTGTCACTCTTTGACACAATTTGAAAGGCGATAAACTCCACGATAATGACCGAACCGTCAATGATAATCCCAAAATCAATAGCACCAAGACTCATCAAGTTAGCATCAATTCCAAATATGTTCATCATGGAAATGGCAAACAGCAAGCTCAACGGAATTACAGATGCCACCACCAAGCCCGAACGCCAGTTTCCCAATAACAGAACCACGACAAAAATAACAATCAAGGAACCTAAAATAAGGTTTTCAGCAACTGTAAACGTGGTTTTATCAATAAGTTCTGTCCGTTCTAAAAAGGCATTAATATAAACGCCTTCGGGCAAGCTCTGCTCGATGGAAGCGACACGTTCTTTAACAGCATCAATGATTTTCTTAGAGTCGCCATCCTTAATCATCATAATTTGACCAAGCACTTTTTCGCCCTCACCATTTCCTGTAATGGCACCAAAACGTGTGGCATGACCAAATCCTACCTTGGCAACATCCTTTACATATATAGGAACCCCATCATTTCTAACGACAATATTTTCAATATCGTTAAGCGATGTTACCAAGCCCTCACCACGAATAAAGAATGCCTGGTTATTTTTTTCAATGTACCCTCCTCCAGCAACACTATTGTTTTTTTCTAAGGCATCATAAATTTCTGAAATGGAAATATTCATGGCTTTTAATTGTTGTGGATTGATGGCAACTTCGTACTCTTTTAAAAAGCCACCCCAGGTATTAACCTCAACCACACCAGGGATTCCCGAAAGCTGACGTTTTACGATCCAATCTTGAATGGTCCGTAGTTCGGTAATGCTATATCGATCTTCATAACCTGGTTTTACATCTAAAATGTACTGATAAATTTCGCCAAGACCTGTCGTAATTGGTCCCATTTCAGGCACCCCAAAACCTTCAGGGATTTTTTCAGCGGCCGAATTAATTTTTTCGGCAATCAACTGTCGTGGCAGATAAGTACCCATATCATCTTCAAACACCACAGTCACCACCGAAAGACCAAACTTAGAAGTTGATCTAATTTCAATAACTCCTGGCAAATTGGCCATTTCCAATTCTACAGGATAGGTAATAAACTGCTCCACATCTTGCGTTGACAAATTACGAGACGTGGTAATGACCTGCACCTGGTTATTGGTAATATCGGGAACAGCACCAATGGGGATTTGTGTTAAGGAAATAATTCCAAAACCAATTACAAATCCCATAAATAATAGAATAATAAGCTTATTCCTTAAGCTGAATTTAATAATATTCTCTAACATAATTCATATAATAGACGTTACAAACCATTGATAAATGGCTTATTTAAAAAACTTAAACTAAAATGAATTATGCGAATTTAGGAGGCTGAAACACAGATGACTTCTCAAATAAAGAGGTAGATTCTTTGTAAAAAAACACAAATGGAATTTGAACAAAAGTTGTGTAAGATGCTACAAATTCAAAATTTTGAATTATAAAAGATGTATTGACATGGCAACAGGTTTTGTGGTCATGTTTAAAAGGTAAATCCTTATGTTCAGAATGGTCAATACCATATTCTATTGAACCGAGTCCATAATGTTCTGACAAAAAATCAAAAAAAGTATCGCCATAAGTTTCTTCATGAAAAGTAGCATGCTCAAAAAGTGCACTAAATTTTGAAACATCTTCAAAGCTGATGTTCAAACTTTGAAAAAGCATCAAGGAAGCGTATAATATGGCTATTAATTTTGACATTATGGTGACAAAGTTACATAAAAAAAACGACGTAATTATACACCAATTACATTACTTAAAAATAAGCTTTCAGCTGAACAGTTCCTGTATGTATGGTTTTTGATGTTTCCGTTTTTCGCCCGAAATAATTAAGGTTTAAATCTAAAAAAGCAGTCAGTTTTCGTTGTGCCAACAAAGTCCACGTAAAGTTTTTACCTGGCTGTAAACCTTCCAACATTTGATAAGATACTGGCGTATTGGCATGACCATCAAAAATGTTATCAAAAAAATTGATTTCGCCGGTCAATCCAAGCTTCTGTGCTTTGTTATAAGTAAACGATACTCCCAAATTATTTTGAAGCAGTGTTTCTAAATTGCCAATCGTATTATCTTTTGAAGTGTATTGATAAAACACATCAAAACGGGCATTCTCATTAAATAAATAGGAAATTTTAGGTTGAAAACGTAGTTCATCAATTTTAAAGTTTCGAGATGCAAAATTCTCGCTTAAACTTTCATTTTCCTCAATGCTGGATTTTAAATTTACCAACCAACTTTCAGCAAATTTATGATTAAAATTAAGCTGATGACTTTTGAGGATATTTTCCTGAAATCCGATGGAAAGCAAAGTCTTTGCCGTATTGGTCAAAAAAGTATAGGACGTTGTATAGTGCTGTTTGCCACGATTAAAGAAAAGTACATTTCTGATACTTTTGTTCAGGGCCAATTGGTTTTCATTAGAATCGGAAAACGGATTTAAATCAAAAGCATGACCCTCTCTTTTAACTTTCCGATCCACTAAATACGACGTCTGATTATAAAAATAAGACCAGAATTTTTTAGTCTTATCATCACTTACCGCCCATTGCTGCGGATTGATGGTTACGGTTTGGCTCAATCTGTTTTGATGGGTTTGTATAAATATCTGATTGGGCAATAATACTCTAATATATTCTCCTTGATCCTGAAATTGTGCAATTTCAAATTCATCCAATTCCTGAATACCATTGTTATTATAATCGATCCAACTATAGCCACCTTGACCCGGTTCTACTTTGACATAGGTAAAATCTTGTTGTGGCAAAGTCCCCGAATTGGTTTCAAAAACAGTGTTCCATTGTAGCATCTGATTGAACAACTGCTGACTAAAAATGACTCTCGAATTTAAAGACTGCTCATTCTTAACATCAACATCTTCAGATTTTAATGTGCGATAATTTATAAAAACACCTAAATCCGTATTCGCATTTTGGATCAGTTTTGACTTGAAATAATAGGTGTTTGAACGGCTTACTTTTTGAACTTTATTTAGCCTTAAACTATCATTTACACGGTATTTATACCCCAATTCGGCAAAAACCTTCGTACTATCGCCAATGCCATAAAACATTTCAAAAGATTTAAAACGCTGGCTCAATGACGTTAATTGATTGGTTAGGATTTCGCGTTGGTCATTATCTTCTGCGGCTAATCTTGTGCCCAACCATTGCTTATCAAAATTATAAATCAGCCTGTTGTAAGTTCTTAAAAATGTTGATGTCGAAATATCGCTTTTACTATTAAGAATACTCGAATTTGTAAACAGCTGCCATTGACTAAAATTTAAATTTGCAAAAGCACTATGTCGATTGCCATTAAAGTTTTCAGAAAAATTAAGATGTTCAAATTTATAACTGGCTATCCCTTTCTTTGGATGATAAAGATCGATGTTTGCCGATAACAAACTTTGATTTCCGAGTGGCATTTCTAAATTCCAATTACGGTCAAATTCAGCATAATATAAACGCTCAAT
>NZ_DATJCY010000004.1:0-1560 GCF_035577925.1 Gelidibacter sp.
AATCCAACTTTGCTTACGTAGCTTAAATATTCTTCTTTATCAATGGCACTTGCCACACATCCTGCGTACATTTCGGCAGCATCTTTAATTTTATCGGGTAATGTGCCCGTTAGGACAATATCCGAAATACTGAAATGGCCACCCGGTTTTAATACTCGGAACATATCGGCAAAGACTGCTTTTTTGTTGGGTACAAGGTTTAAGACACAATTGCTCACAATGACATCGGCCATATTTGCGGTGACAGGCATGTTTTCAATGTCACCTTGGCGGAACTCCACATTGTTGAAGCCTAATTTATCCGCATTTTCACGCGCTTTTTTAATCATGGCTTCTGTAAAGTCAATCCCGATGACTTTGCCTGTTTCGCCAGTTTCGGCACGTGCAATAAAGCAATCGTTACCGGCACCACTGCCTAGGTCAATGACCGTATCGCCTTTTTTGATTTTAGCAAATTCGGTCGGCAGTCCGCATCCCAATCCCAAATCGGCATCCGGATTATAGCCGTCCAATCCCTCGTAGGCTTCGCTCATAATGTTATACACTTCGGTACTACAGCCTCCTGCGCCGCAGCACGATGAAGCGTTGGTAGCTTTGTCTTGTAGGGCAATTTCACTGTATTTTTGCCTTACAAGGTCTTTAAGTTCTTTTTCGGTTTGCATGTTTTTATTTTTTAGAATTAACAACAGTTTTGATGAATGACATGGGTGGTAATGTTTTGAAAATAGCTGTTTAGCAGTTCAAAGGTCGTTTCATTGATGCAATAACAAATGGCGTTGCCGTCAATGGTGCCTTTAATCAGGTTGGCATCGCGCAATACTTTTAAGTGTTGTGAAATGGTGGGCTGTGCCAACGGAATTTCTTCCAAAATAGCGTTGCCTATACAGGCGTTTACTTTTAATAAGTGATCAATGATGGCTACTCTGGCGGGATGGCCTAAGGCTTTGGCAATTAGGGCAATTTGATTTTGTTGTTCTGTAAAATGATCTGTTTTTGAGCGTCCCATGGCTGTCTATATTTGTATATTGCAATATTACGATATAGATGGGATGTGACCAAAGGATTTTTTGTTTTTAATTATTTCATGGTGTTTTTTAGACACGAATTGCACGAATTACACGGATGACATTGATATTGTTCTCTGCGCCTCTGCGGCTTTGCGAGCATTATTTCACGGAGATACGCGGAGTTTTTTGGACACGAATTGCACGAATTACACGGATGACATGGACATTATTCTCTGCGCCTCTGCGAGCATTATTTCACGGAGTGTCTTCATTTTAATTTTCAATTACAGTTGATGGCTTTGGAATGTTTATCAATGCTTCTCAAAAATGTTTATCAATGCTTCTCAAATGTAATTTATTAATATTAGTTTTCAAAGGATTGTTATTCAGTCGAATTACTCCATTCAACTCAATCCTTAATTACCACACCTCCACCTTAAACAACTCCATCTTCACTTCTAAAGTTTCCGAAGCCGTATTGATAATCCTTATGAATTTTGTGGTTTGGTTTACGGTAGCTTGTAGCACGTCGTTCTTTGCTTCTGTTGCCACG
>NZ_DATJCY010000005.1:0-3991 GCF_035577925.1 Gelidibacter sp.
GCGGTTGATAATACATCGAGCTCGCAGTTTTATGGCAATTATATTCCGCTAATTGAAGCTGGATTTGACTTGGTGTCTTCCAATAAAATAGCCAATACCATTTCGCACGATTTTTATACAGAACTTAGAAATAATTTAGAAGATAATCAAAAATCGTATTTGTACGAGACCACCGTTGGTGCTGGATTACCCTTGATTGATACGATTAATTTATTACATGAATCTGGAGAGAATATTACCCGTATTCGTGGTGTGTTTTCGGGTACTTTAAGTTATTTGTTCAATAATTTTTCGGTTCAGGATAAGCCGTTTAGCACTATTGTTCAAGAAGCTATCGATAAAGGATTTACAGAACCCGATCCTCGTGAAGATTTCTCAGGAAATGACGTGGCACGTAAATTATTGATATTGGCAAGAGAACTCGATTTGCAGAATGAGTTTGAAGATATTTCTGTTGAAAATTTAATTCCTGAAGCGTATCGAGAAACACCACTTTCAGATTTTTTAAAGCAATTGGATGTTTTGGATGAAAAATTCCAGACGATAAAAGAGAATCAAAAAGAAGGTCATGTGTTGCGCTACGTTGGCGATTTGTCAGGCGATTTATCTAAAGACAAAGGTAATTTGGAAGTTAAATTGGTATCCATTCCTTTAGATAGCACATTAGGCCATATCAAAGGTTCTGATGCTATTTTCGAGATTTTTACAGAATCGTATGGAGAGCAACCTATCGTAATTCAAGGCGCAGGAGCAGGAGCAGAAGTGACCGCAAGAGGTGTTTTTGGAGATATCTTGCGATTGTCAAAACATATTAATTAGAAACGAATATTTGAAAAGCTTTCGAGTTTTTAAACCGTTAGTTTTAAAAAAACACTGATAAATGAGCACTACAAAATTCGAAACCGACGCTATTAGAACGCAAATGGATCGTTCGGAATTTCTAGAGCATTCTACGCCGTTGCATTTAACCTCAAGCTTTATTTTTGAAGATGCAGAGGATATGCGAGCGTCATTCGCCGAGGAAAAAGAGCGTAATATCTATAGTCGTTTTACAAACCCGAATACCTCAGAGTTTGTCGAAAAAATCTGCAAATTAGAAGGAGCTCAAAGTGGTTATGCTTTTGCAACAGGAATGGCCGCGGTATTTTCAACTTTTGCTGCGTTGTTAAATGCTGGCGATCATATTGTGTCTGCGCGCAGTGTTTTTGGTTCGACCAATACGCTGTTTACCAAATTTCTTCCAAAGTGGAATATCGAGACCAGTTATTTTAAAGTTGATCAAATCCATTGTATTGAAGATATTATTCAACCGAATACTAAGATTTTGTTTGTGGAAAGTCCGACAAATCCTGCGGTAGATATTTTGGATTTGGAGTTGTTGGGGAAAATCGCAAAAAAACACCAGCTTATTTTTATTGTAGATAATTGTTTTGCAACGCCCTATTTACAGAATCCGATTAAATTTGGTGCTGATTTGGTCATTCATTCCGCAACAAAACTTATTGATGGTCAAGGTCGTGTACTTGGTGGGATTACGGTTGGAAATACTGATTTAATAAGAGAAATCTACTTGTTTTCAAGAAATACGGGACCAGCATTATCACCTTTCAATGCTTGGATTCTTTCTAAAAGTTTAGAAACACTTGGTGTTAGGGTGGATAGACATTGTGAAAACGCACTTAAAGTTGCTGAGTTTTTAGAAGCAAACGGTAAAGTGAATTTTGTAAAATATCCGTTTTTAAAATCGCATCCGCAATACGAATTGGCTAAAAAACAAATGCGCCAAGGTGGAAATATTGTTGCGTTTGAGGTAAAAGGTGGGGTTGAAGCCGGACGTCAATTTTTGAATAATTTGAGAATGTTATCGCTTTCTGCCAATTTGGGAGATACCCGATCTATTGCTACCCATCCTGCAAGTACAACACACAGCAAGTTGAACGAAGCAGAACGTTTACAAACGGGTATTTCTGATGGATTGGTGCGCATTTCGGTGGGATTGGAACATATAGATGATATTACTGCCGATTTAAAACAGGCTTTAGAATCTGTTTAAAAAAAGTATCTTTGTAAGATGCTTTCAAAAAAGACAAAATACGGAATTAAGGCGTTAACCTTTTTAGCAAAACAAGAACTGAATGTTCCTGTTCAAATTGCGACTATTTCGCAAAGTGAGAACATTTCGCTTAAATTTTTGGAAAGCATCTTATTGACACTTCGAAAAAGTGGTCTTTTAGGATCAAAAAAGGGTAAGGGTGGTGGTTATTATCTGCTCAAAAATCCAAAGGAAATCAAAATGACAACTGTGATGAGAGTCTTGGAAGGTCCAATTGCCATGGTGCCCTGCGTAAGTTTAAATTATTATGAAAGGTGCGATGATTGTCCGGATGAAGCAGAATGCTCCGTACATCATTTAATGATCCAGGTGAGGGATAGCAATTTAAAGATTTATGGAGAAACCTCTTTGGCAGACTTAATTATATAAAGCAGTCAATTTTGTAAAATCAATTTACGTGGTCTATTAATTTTTAAGCAAGTCGTCTATTTAATAAGTCTATTTATCAGATAGGTTAAGTTATTTTTAAAAATTTGTTTGGTATTTTATGAAATTAATACTTACGTTTGCATCTTATCCTAGTAAGTCTATAGAGTAATTAAATAATATTAATAGTAATAATAAATGAGTACGGTTTTAGAATCAATAATAACAACAGAACAACAGTCGGCATCTGTGAAAGTAGAGGTGCCTAAAGAAAATATTAAGCGGACTTTGTTAAAAACCATTAGTTGGCGCGTTGTAGGCACATTAGCAACAGTGATTATCTCTTATGTGATTACTGGAACTTTAACGTTGGCATTTTCAATTGGTGCTATAGAGTTGATTTCGAAAATGGCATTGTATTTTTTTCATGAACGTGCTTGGAATACTATAAAATGGGGGAAATAATGACAATTAATATAGAGCAAATCAATAAGGATTTAAGAAAAAAAACACCTTTGGAAATTATAACCTGGGCGGTTTTAAATGCCAATAATCCGGTTGTTACCACCAATTTTAGGCCTTATGAAGCTGCCATTTTGCATGCGGTCACTCGGATTAAGAAAGATCTTAAAGTGATTTGGTGTGATACGGGTTATAATACGCCACAAACCTATAAGCATGCTCAAGCTGTTATTGCTCAATTGGATTTGAATGTGCATTTGTATGTGCCCAAACAGACAGCTGCGCACCGTGATGTTGTATTGGGAATTCCGGATGTTGATGATCCAAAACACAAATTATTTACAGAGCAAGTAAAGCTGGAACCGTTTAAAAGAGCCATGACAGAACATCAACCCGATGTATGGTTTACAAATTTGCGAAAAGGACAAACGGCGTTTCGTGATGGGATTGATATTGTTTCTAAAAGTGCCGATGGCATTATAAAAGTGAGTCCTTTTTATTATTGGACGGATGAAGATCTTGATGCCTATTTGACCGAAAACAACTTGCCCAACGAATTCAAATATTTTGATCCAACAAAACAATTAGAAAACAGAGAATGTGGCTTGCATGCGTAACAGAATTTGAAATCTCAGTCTGAGTTTGCAGATTTAATTGTAGTTGAAGTCATCAAAAAGTACATTAAAAACAGAAACTGGAAGAGTAATGATTTTTCTTTCGGTTTAGAGAATGAATAATGAAATTATGAAAAAAGACACCTCAAAAATAAATCCGTTAGAAAACGAAGCTATTTATATTATTAGGGAAGTGGCTGCACAATTTGAAAAGCCTGTCCTTTTATTTTCAGGAGGAAAGGATTCTATCACTTTGGTAAGATTAGCGCAGAAAGCATTTTATCCTGCGAAAATTCCGTTTCCGTTAATGCATATTGACACAGGGCACAACTTTCCTGAAACAATAGCATTTAGGGATAAATTGGTAAAAGAATTAGGACTGGAGTTGATCGTCAGAAACGTACAAGATTCAATCAATGCAGGAAAAGTTAAGGAA
>NZ_DATJCY010000006.1:0-11372 GCF_035577925.1 Gelidibacter sp.
TATCGGATCGGTATAATGTACATAAGGCACTTTGTTAAATGGCAAAGTCAATCCAATAATTCCAATTTTTGCTTGTGTTCCGTCGCCATCAGACACATTTAAAATATAATATTCCGGAAACGGCGTCGTAGAAGATTTGAAAAATGGTCCAACTGCATCGCCTTTTTTATGAAATGTATTTGAAGAAATCCAAGTGAAGTCTGATTCGTCAATACGCGACTGGATTTCATTTTCCTTAATATCAAACTCGTGATTGCCAAAAACAACAAAGTCCATTCCTGCTGCATTTAAGGACTCAATCATTTGCTTGCCACGAATACTCATTCCTTCATATTTTAAACTGTTATAAATAGAAGGACTCACAAAATCTCCACCCATCACCAGAAATGTATTGTCATTTTTTTCTTTTTGTTCTTTTTTTAAAGTTGCAATACGGGCAATTCCTCCTTCTTTTCCTCCAGAAAGTGGCGCTATTTCATAAACATCATTGACTTGGACAAAAACGACCTCTATTTTGCCATCATCCTTAGTTGATTTGCTTTTATGAAATATGGAACAAGAACTTGTGAACAGTAAAATTGAGAAAGACAGAAGCGCATAATATTTTTTCATAAGAGTTAGTTTTAACGCAAATTAAGCATTTTACGAACTGAATAAAAATTTAACTTCTTTTAAAGCTACTCATTATTAGAGTTTCACATAAAAAAATGGGAATAAGTTTTAAAAACCCATTCCCATTTTAAAATAATTGTGCTTGCTGCAATTCTATTTCAAAGACTTTTCTTGAAGATTAAGCGGTTTCAAGATTACGTTTTGATTTTCTATATGTGTAATTGTCGTAAATGTTTCTTTTGGCAAAACGATTGAGTTTATCACTATTGATCATTTTAATATAAACTTGTTTGGTCACTCCAAAATACTCATAAGTAGATCCATCCTGAAAAACAATTTCCAACAACAATCCTTTATGTGAAAAATCGGCAATCCCCGAATTGGTAATCGTATGGGTATAATCTTCTAAATTTGCTGAAATCGTTTCTGGTGCAATACTCACCAAAAAATGATAGCCGTCAATAATTTTCCGGCTTTGTATTTCAGCTTCTTCACGCAAAGGATCTCCAGCTTGAAATTTATCAGGATGCCATTCTTTCACTAAATCGCGATAAGATTTTTTTAAAGTCTTCAATTCAACATCCTTTTCTACTCCAAAGAGTTTCTTGTATTCATTTATGCGCTTCATACCAAATTTTATTTGAGGGCGCAAAAATACGTGTTAATATCCAATGAATTACATTTTTTTGTTGTTTATTTTCCCCACAATAAAGTATTAGGTTCTGATACTGAAACTGACATTTAGATTAGTAAAAAAATCTTATTTTACTAAAATTACAAGTTGAATCAAGAATGACCTTAAGTTTTATTTACTTAGTCTTTCAAAAATATACCAACTTTCCATAAAACAACGTTAAGTACTTTAAAGACCATACTTTTTAAATTATATTTACATCGTTTCTAATTAATTATTCATTCATTTTATGAACACGTTTTTAAAACGCCTTTTGATTACCCTAGCCATCGTATGTGCTGGACTATTTTTATACTCTTATTTTGTTGAAGATATATTTTCTAAACGGCTCAGTCCCAAAGATACCGTGAAATTTGAATTGAACGACACTAAACTGGAAGTAAGCTATAACCGACCTTTAAAAAAAGGACGTGAGGTTTTTGGTGCTTTGGTGCCGTATAACAAAGTTTGGCGTACCGGAGCCAATGAGGCAACAGTATTTACGTGCAATAAAAACCTAATTATAGATGGTGTTTTGGTGCCTAAAGGAAAATATACACTCTGGACCATCCCGAATGACAGCGTTTGGAAAGTTTTTTTTAACACCAAACAATATACTTGGGGCGTTGATGAGCATATGCAACCCATGCGCGAACCAGAATTTGACCTTAATGAAATTAATGTACCCGTATACCATATCAATGAAACCGTAGAACAATTTACCATTGCTTTTGATAACAGTACAGATAATTTAAAGATGACCATGGCATGGGATCATACCAAAATTGAAATCCCAATCAAGATCAGTAGTGAGCAATCAGAATAGGTAAATTTAAAAGAGTTTGAGCACCAAACCTAAAAATTCGGCATTACAAGAAAATGAAGGTGTTTCTCATCCTGAAACCACTAACAAAACTGCTATAGCTACTATTAAAAACAAGCGACAACAACTGCCATCCGTTGATGAATTTGTAAAAGGCATACTTGCAAAAGACCGCACCATGCTTAGCAGGGCCATTACATTGGTAGAAAGCACCAATCAACTACATTTAAAAAAAGCCAATGACATCATCCAACAATGTTTGCCCTACGCCAACAAATCGATAAGAATTGGAATTACAGGTGTTCCTGGTGTTGGAAAAAGCACTTTTATAGAAACTTTTGGTACATTTTTAACGTCTTTAGGAAAAAACATTGCTGTGTTGGCTGTTGATCCGAGCAGCAGTTTGACCCGAGGTTCTATTTTGGGCGATAAAACCCGAATGGAAGAACTAACCAAAAACGATAAAGCTTTTATCCGCCCATCACCATCAGGAACGTCATTGGGCGGTGTGGCACGAAAAACCAGAGAAACCATAATATTATGTGAAGCCGCAGGATTTGATACCATTTTAATTGAAACCGTTGGCGTTGGCCAAAGCGAAACAGCTGTTCACAGTATGGTCGATTTCTTTTTACTGTTGAAACTGGCCGGTGCCGGTGATGAACTGCAAGGCATTAAACGCGGTATTATGGAAATGGCAGATGCCATTGTTATTAATAAAGCCGAAGGCGAAAACCTTAAAAATGCTAAAATTGCAAAAGTTGAATTTAATAGAGCTTTGCATTTATATCCACCCAAGGAATCGGGATGGCAACCCAAAGTTTTATTGGCAAGTGCCCTTCAAAACACAGGGATCGCGGAAGTTTGGGAACTCATTGAAAACTATTTAAATCTTTCAAAAAGCACTCATTTTTTTGAGCACAATCGGAATGAACAAAACAAATTTTGGTTGCTCCAAACGATTGAAGATCGATTGAAATCGGATTTTTATAATAATCCTTCCATAAAAACTGAATTAGAGCTTCAATTAAAACACATTCAAAATGGGGTAACCACACCTTTCGCCGCGGCAGAAGTTTTATTAAAATTGAAATAGCATTTGAAAAATATAATTAACTCGCGTTAATTGCTGAGCATCCATCAAATGTTATTTTTTTACGCATTAAAAGTTTCAAAATCAAATCTTCTGACAATATATTGGTAAAGGTAATAAAACAGCAGGCCTGTGGCACCTCCTAAAACCATTCCAACAATAACATCCAACGGATAGTGGACACCAATGTAAATTCGGCTATAACCCATCGCGATCGCCCAAACTATTAAGATGTAAATCAAATAATTAAATCGTTTTTTTAAGATCAAACCAATAAAAATAGCGATGGCCATGGTATTGGATGCATGTGCCGAGAAAAATCCGTATCGACCACCGCAATGTGATTTAACAAGACGCATCTGGTCTATCAATTCTGCCAAATGACATGGTCGCAAACGGTGGAATCCGTTTTTAAAAAGATTGGAAGTCTGATCGGTAACTACAATCATTAATGCTACCAATACAATGATAACCAAAAAGGGTTTTAAAGTTTTTTGCTTAAAAAGCAGATAAAGTAGTAAGGCATAAAGCGGAATCCAAGTAAATTTTGCAGTGTAAACCAACCAAAACGAATCCCACGTTTGGGTGCCTAAACTATTTAAAGTTATAAATAAATCAGTATCCCAATTTAAAATCTGATCCATCCTTATTCGTTATATCTTTCAATTTCACGATCGTAGAAATCAGTAGCCTGTTGAATTAGATTTTCTGTTTCCGAAGCAATTTCTTTTTCGTCATGCTCATCAAATTCTTCCATCCATTCTACTTCATCGTCTTCAAGATTTAAAATAAATCTTGGAAATTCAGTATGAATAATATAAATGGCTTCAGGAAAATCGGTGTTATCGCCGAGAATGAATTTTGGTAGTTGCATTTTTGATAGCTTTATGAAAGGTTAATGTACAAAAATATCAAATTTAATTGATGAAATGCGATATAGTTTAATTTGTAATGCAAGTAAAAAACAATCATAAAAATCAGTTTTTTTGACCATCAAAGACAAAAATGATTTAAAATTTATAGTTATTTAGCCAATTCAATCATATTATAAATTCAACTGATTTGTTCGAATCCAATTTATCAAGAAGGCAAGTTTGAAACTTCGGATTTTATGAGTTTTTTGGTCAATACATTAAATCTGATAAACAATAGTATGGCCGCACTGGTAAGTCCGGCAATAAGTCCCATCCAAATGCCTTCACTGCCAAAAACATCTTCTTTACCAAAATAATAACTTATAGGAAACCCGATGGCCCAATATGATATGAATGTTAATAGGGTTGGGATTTTAACATCTTGAAGCCCTCTAAGTGCTCCAAGTGCTACAACCTGCAAGCTGTCACTGATTTGAAAAATAGCGGCCAATAAAAGTAATGTAGAAGCGATGGAGACCACTTCTCTGTTGTCGAAAGCATTTATAGGATCGTCAAGATCAACATAAATAGTTGGTAAAATATCATGCAACAAGAAAAACAGCAACGCTGAACCAACCGCAACAATAACACCCAAGAAAAAGATGGACATAGCAATACGGCGCAGTTCGGTAAAATTATTTAATCCTTTTTGGTTGCCCACTCTAATCATGGCCGTAACGCTTAGTCCTGACGCCACCATAAAAGTCATTGAAGCCATGTTTAATGCAATTTGATTTGCCGCCTGCGGATTTTGTCCCAACGTACCACTGAGCCAAACGGCAGCGGTAAAAATGGCAACTTCAAAAAACATTTGCATCGCGCTTGGCAATCCAATATTGATGATCTTTTTAAGCATTGGCGATTCGAGAACAAAAATTTTGATATTGGTGACATACGCTTTCGATTTTTCACGAGCTCTCAACAGCCACCACAAGAAGAACACCATGACCACCCTTGAAATCAACGTACCAATGGCTGCGCCAACAATTCCTAATTCTGGAAAACCGAACTTACCAAAAATCAAAAGGTAGTTCAACAATACATTAATCAGGTTGGCCAAAATGGTCGCATACATAGGATATTTTGTTAGCGACAAGCCATCACTAAACTGCTTAAATGCTTGAAAAATAATAAGTGGAATCAATGAAAATGCTACCAAATCCAAATAAGGAATCGCTAATGCCACCACTTCTTTGGGTTGGTCCATGACATTCATTAACGGCTTGGCCAAAAGCAGCAACACAAACAATATAATCCCTAAGGTCGTACATAAAAACAATCCATGTTTTAATGCCGATTTTCCCTTTTTGAAATTTTGTTCGGTATCGGCCTCAGCCACCAAAGGTGTGATAGCCGTAGAAAAACCAATTCCCAAAGACATCGCTATAAAAACAAAACTATTGCCTAATGACACGGCGGCAAGTTCTGTAGCTCCCAACTGGCCAACCATGATATTGTCAATCAGGCTCACAAAAGTATGGCCTAGCATCCCGAGCATTACTGGTGCCGCTAAGTTTAAATTGTACTTAAATTCTTTGGTATATTGTACTAAATTCACGTGAAAATTTTAAAAATGCAAAGGTAAGTGTTTGTGTATCTTTATTAATCTTTTTATAATTATATTTCAGAATCAAAACACCAACAGACTGAAAGTTATTAACTTACAACAAAATTTTGTTGATAAGTTAACACCATATAATTGTGAAAAATCCTAATATCTATTAATTTTACAAAACAAAATAATCACATGCATTTAACACGCATGTTGTTTAAAACAAATTAAAAACTATTGAAAGTTTTAGCTATTATTTTAGAGGGATTTAAAAATTATTGTTAGAACATTTCAAACTAAGAAGGGGAATTCTCCCCTTTTTGCTTGCTATAAAATTTGGTATTAGCCATTAAAACAAGTATTCCACCTGCCGTTTAGCGGTTTTATATTCCGCAATCATATCCTCTACAATTTTTGCGACCGGTTTAATATCGTGTATCAATCCAGCAATTTGACCTATTTCCAATTCGCCTTCTACTAAATCACCTTCAAACATACCACGCTTTGCTCGTGCTCTTCCCAATAAGCTTTTTAAATCCTCGGGAGTTGGGCTAGTTTTATACAATTCGACGATATCATTGTAAAACTTATTTTTAATGAGTCGTACCGGTGCTAATTCTTTTAAAGTAAGTTGAGTTCCCCCTTCTTGTGTGTTAATTACAGTTTCTTTAAAAGCTTGATGTGCCGAACTTTCTTCACTGGCCACAAATCTGCTCCCTACTTGAACACCATCAGCACCCAAAACCATTGCAGCCAACATGCCTTGCCCTGTGGCAATACCACCCGCAGCTATAAGTGGAATTTCTAAAACTTCTTTGACCATCGGGATTAAAGTTAACGTCGTACTTTCCTCTCTTCCATTATGTCCGCCCGCTTCAAAACCTTCGGCAACAACGGCGTCCACGCCAGCTTCTTGTGCCTTCAACGCAAACTTTACGCTACTGACCACATGAATTACCGTAATACCACGCTCTTTTAACCAAGTCGTCCAAGTTTTTGGATTACCGGCAGAAGTAAAAACAATTTTGACGCCTTCTTCAACAATAATATCCATGATTTCCTCAATATTTGGGTATAGCATGGGCACATTAACACCGAAAGGCTTATCGGTTGCTTTTTTACACTTTTGAATATGTTCACGTAAAACCTCAGGATACATGGATCCTGCGCCAATAAGACCCAAAATTCCCGAATTACTTGATGCTGATGCCAATCGCCAACCACTGTTCCAAATCATTCCGGCTTGAATAATAGGATATTGAATTTTAAAAAGTTCGGTAATTTTATTCGACATGTATGATTTTATGAATTTATTTTTAAAAATGATGTTTTTAAAATGGTGGAAAGAATATTAAAATAATAGAAAATCGAATTTCCAGTAAAAAATATACTGGAAATAGACAATGCCAATTTAAGAAATTACTCCCGAACCTACTAATTCGTCATCAAGATACCACGCTACAAATTGACCTTCGGTAATAGCGGATTGAAGTTCATCAAAAACCACATAAAGTCCGTTATCCATTTGGTGCAATGTTGCCTTTTGAAGTGGTTGTCGGTATCTGATACGCGCCATGACATCCATGGTTTTGCCAATCTCCATTTTTAAATCTTCACGAATCCAATGTACTTCATCCGGGTTGACGAACAAAGCTTTTTTGAGTAGTCCTGGATGATCATTGCCTTGACCGGTATAAATCACGTTCTCATCAACATCCGTCTCAATTACAAAAAGTGGTTTTACTGTGCCGCCTACGGCCAAACCTTTACGTTGACCTTTTGTAAAATAATGTGCACCTTGGTGTTTGCCTACTATTTTTCCGTCAGAACTTTGATACTTCGTTTTGCGTGCCAAATATGCCAATTCGTCCTTTTTATTAGTAAAATCAGGCGTTTCTTGTTGGTAAACACCTGCATCTGAAGACACCTCTACAATAGTACCTTCTTTGGGTTTCAACTTTTGTTGTAAAAACTCGGGCAATCTTACTTTACCAATAAAACAAAGGCCTTGCGAATCCTTTTTATCCGCAGTTATCAAATCTTGTGCTTTGGCTATTTTACGAACTTCCTGTTTGGTCAATTCGCCAATTGGAAATAATGCTTTTGACAATTGCTCTTGCGAAAGTTGGCATAAAAAATAAGATTGATCTTTAGTATTATCTACGCCAGCAAGCAACTGATAAATTTCTTTTCCATCTTTTTCAAGCGTTCCTTTTCGGCAATAATGACCTGTTGCGACAAAATCCGCACCCAGATCGAGTGCAATTTTCATGAACACATCAAACTTGATTTCACGATTGCAAAGTACATCGGGATTAGGCGTTCGTCCTTTTTGATATTCGTCAAACATATAATCAACAATACGTTCTTTATACTGCTCACTCAAATCGACCGTTTGAAACGGAATTCCCAACTTATCTGCCACTAACATGGCATCATTACTATCATCCAACCATGGACATTCATCAGAAATAGTTACAGAATCATCATGCCAGTTTTTCATAAACAGGCCAATTACCTCATAACCTTGCTCTTTTAACAAGTATGCGGCAACACTAGAATCTACACCACCCGAAAGTCCTATTATTACTCTTTTCATTTTGCAAAATTACGAAGATTACTGTAAACAAATTGAAGTTGAATCCCGATAGTTATCGGGAGAATTTGAAGTTGAAATTGAAGAAACCTGCAACTTGAAATCTAAAACTTTGAACCTGAAACCTCTTCCCTACTGCTTTATCGGATTTTTACTATAAACAGTATAATCCTTTTCTTCGGTCAGCGCACCATTTTCATAGTATTTCCAAATACCATGTTTTTTATCATTTCTATAAACTCCTTCGGCCAACAATTGCCCGGCCGAATTAAAGTATTTAGCCAAACCATCAAGTTTATCTTCTTTATACAAAAACTCCTTGATCACCACGCCATTTTCAGAAAACACTTTTGAAATCCCTTCTTGTTTTCCGTTCTTAAAATTGGCTTGTTCGGCAAGTTTTCCATTTTGATAATACACCAACTTTTCACCATCCAGTTGACCTTTGTTGTTATAGTTTTCGACGGTCATGATCCCGTTTGTTTTATTGTGATAATAAATCCATTTTCCAACAAACAATTTACCTTTCATTTGGCCTTCACTGATCAGTTTTCCTTTAGATGAATAAAACTTTACAACAATACTGTCATCCGTGGCCGAAAACTCACGCGTAGCACTTAAAACGCTCTTTTTTTCAACGAGTTTATAAAACTTAAATAACCCTATTTCTTTGCCATGCTCAAAAACACCTTCATATTTAGGCTGATCGGTATTATCAAAATTCTTACGCCATTGTCCATGACGTTTCCCTTCACTATCCACTTGATTAATGAGATCTTGTGCAAATATTGGTGTCAGAAATAATACTAACATTCCCATTAAAATCGACGTCCGTTTCTTCATTTTTAATTTTTTATAAAAGAATACTTACTAATCACTTGATAACAAACAGATCAACTCAAAAAATAGATAATTATTTCAAAAGGCCAAAATATGTTTCGCAATCCATTGATAAATTTCACCGTTTGTTACAGACAACAATGCCTCTGAAAAACTCGGAGGCATTGTTAAAATTATATGAACATGGACAACTTTAGCGTTTTCCTTGTCGTTTTTGTTCCTCAGCTTGTTCCATCATTTCTTTCATTTTCTTTTGGAACTTACTTTCTTTTTTAGGTTTTGCCTTATTCACCTGAATTTGTGCATGGATTTTATCTTCATCCAAAATAAAATTCTTGATAACGATCATAATTCCAATACTAATCAAGTTGGAAATGAAATAATATAAACTCAATCCAGAGGCATAATTATTAAAGAAAAACAACATCATGATTGGCGACAAGTAAATCATGTACTTCATCATCTTGGCCATATCAGGCATTCCTTCTTGCGTTGGTTGCGTTGCCATTTGTTGCCCTGTGGTCATTTTCATATAAAAGAAAATAGCGATCGAGGCCAAAATAGGGAATAAACTCACGTGATCTCCATAAAACGGAATCTTGAATGGCAAATCTAAAATGGTATCATACGATGATAAATCATCGGCCCAGAGGAAACTTTTTTGACGAATATCAAACGCAGATGGAAAAAACTGGAACAAGGCATAAAACACAGGCAATTGGATCAATGCCGGAATACAACCTGCCAACGGACTTGCCCCTGCTCTAGACTGCAACGCCATGGTTTCTTGTTGGATTTTAAGCTTGTTGTCTTTATATTTTTCACGAATAGCGTCCATTTCTGGTTTTATGATCTTCAGTTTTGCTTGAGATAAAAACTGTTTGTACTGAACAAACGACAGACAAAGTTTGATCAAAATAGTCATGACCACAATGGCAATTCCATAAGGCATAAAAGAACCTAAAAACCCAAATAGCGGAATAAATAAGTAACGGTTAATCCAACCAAAAATACCCCAGCCCAATGGTAAAACTTCATCTAAATTTCGGCCATAGGCATTTAAAATCTTATAATCACTTGGTCCATAATATAGATCCATGCTTTTATTAAGCTCTCCACCTTCTAAAACTAAGGGTAATTTACTGGCAAATGCCTTGGTGAAAATCGTATCAATATCTTCGTCCTGAACTAAATTTTCCGATTTAAAATACCCCGTTTTAAACGGTTGATCAGCAAGAAGAATTGATGTAAAGAAGTGTTGTTTGTTGGCAATCCAAGTAACATCCTTAGCCGTATCATCGGTAGTTTTACCTTGACCTAAATAATCATCTTTTCCACCATCGTATTCAAAAATAAGCTCGGTATATCTATTTTCATAAGAAATACTTTTGGCGTAACGGTAGGTTTTAATGGTCCAATCTAGGTTGACTTCTTGCGAACTATTGATCACATCATTCAATCCTTGTGAACGCACATGAAAACCAAACATATAATCATCTGGCTTTAACTCATAGCGATATTCCAAAAACTTACTTTCAGATACTTTAAGTTTCATCGAAACTATGGTGTTTTCACCATTTTTGGATACAGTAGGCTCAAAATAAAGATCTTGCGTATTTAGATTTCTGTTGTCGGTGGTTGAAAACGAAATATTGAAAGCCGCATTGCCATCTTTAATAATATAGATGGGCAGCGAATCATGATCAACAAATTTTTTGAGTTTTACTTCTGAAAGATAGCCGCCTTTATTACTAAATTTTAATTGTAATAAATCGGTTTCCACCAAAGTTTCATGATCTGTAGCCGATGGCAAGGTTGAGGCATAGGCAAATGCACCCAATTTATTTTTCAATCCTTCTAATCGCAACGAATCAAAAGCTGCGGTATTTGAATAGTCGTCTGTAGTAGTAACGAAAGTATCGTTTTTAACTTCTGCTTTTTTATTAGCCTCTATCTGGGCTTGTTTTGCTCTTTCTTCTGCAGCCAATTCTTCGGGAGTAGGTTGGTTCTGCCAAAGCATGAACAACAATATTCCAAAAATAAGTACGAATCCTATTATCGAATTGAGATCAAATTTCTTTTCTTCCATTTATTTGATATTCAGACTTGAAGGGTTATAAAATCTAGTCAAGTCTTTTTAAGTTGGTAAAATTATTTTTTAGTTCGGTTTTTCAGCGCAAAAATGCATCCAAATTTATTTTTTTGCCATAGTGGCATGATTTTTTTCATTTTTATAATTGACAGCAGCTTTAACGAAAGCCACAAACAA
>NZ_DATJCY010000007.1:0-9347 GCF_035577925.1 Gelidibacter sp.
TTTGGCGGTATCATGGATGCTATTGGTGCGCTAGCTACAATTAGTAAAGCCCTCTTAAAATCATTTCATACCACATTCGGTCTTTTTGCGAGTACCGTAGCCAGCTGCTTGACATTAAACCTTACTGCCAGCGATCAATATTTAGCCATTGTGGTACCCGGAAAAATGTATGCACAAGCGTATAAAGACAAAGGCCTAGCACCAGAAAATTTATCCAGGACCTTGGAAGACTCCGGCACCGTTACCTCTGTTTTGGTACCATGGAATACTTGTGGCGCCTACCATAGCGGCGTTTTGGGCGTCGATACCTTGCACTATGCCGGATACGCTATTTTCAACTGGTTAAGCCCATTTATGACCTTGCTATTTGCTGCTTTTAGAATAAAAATTAGACAGCTAACAACAGATAAAAAATAATATCGAATGGAGAGTTGCTCAATAAAATAATCGCAATTCAATATTCGCTTATTGGAATCTGTCATAAGAATCGTTGGATTGTCTTTTTTAAAAATGGTGAAATCAGTAGCTGAGCACTTTACAAAATACACTCTTTACCCGACCTAATTCTACATTTAAAACATTTACAAATTGGCATAATTACCATTTGTATTATCTATGCTAATATAATATTATATAATCAACTCCTATCGCTCTTAGTTTTCAATATTAGGTATTTTTGCACTACAAATAAGTTTAATCTTAAATACATATCATATGTCATTCGTAGGAAAAAAATTCCCAGATTTAAATGTTAATGCAATGAATGAAATGGGCGATACATTCAGCCTAAACGTTCTTAAAGAAGCAACAGAAAACAACAAAAAAGTACTTTTATTTTGGTATCCAAAAGACTTTACTTTTGTATGTCCAACAGAATTACACGCATTTCAAGCAGATTTAGCAGAGTTCGAAAAACGCAATACCATTGTTATTGGAGCATCATGTGACACTGCTGAAGTTCACTTTGCATGGTTAAACACGGCAAAAGATAATGGCGGCATTGAAGGTGTAACTTATCCAATCTTAGCAGATTCTAACAGAAACCTAGCTAATGCTTTAGGTATTCTAGATATTACCAATGAAACATACAACGAAGAAACCGGATTGGTTACTGTTGAAGGCGATAACGTAACGTACAGAGCAACCTATATTATTGATGAAGAAGGAACTGTTGTTCATGAGAGCATCAATCACATGCCATTGGGAAGAAACGTTAAAGAATATCTTCGTTTAATTGATGCTTACACGCACGTACAAGAAAAAGGTGAGGTTTGCCCTGCTAACTGGGAAGAAGGCAAGGATGCTATGAAAGCTACTGCTGTAGGTACTGCAGAATACTTCAGAGCACGTTCAAACTAAGAACGGGTTATAGTAAAATAAATAAGTTCCAGACAAGCCCATTATGGTTTGTTTGGAATTTAAATAATTATCAATAAAAAAATTATGATCAAAGAATTAGAACAAGACAATTTAGGACAATTGGTGTCAGATAATGAGACTGTGGTTGTTCAATATTCGGCGGGTTGGTGTGGAAATTGCAGAATCATGAAACCAAAATTCAAAAAACTGGCCTCTGAAAATGAAAACATGACTTTTGTTGTGGCCGATGCTGAAAAGTTTCCTGAATCAAGAAAATTAGCGACAGTTGACAATCTACCGACTTTCGCAATATTTAAAAACGGTGCTTTTGTAGATCAAGTACAGACCAACAAATTTGAGATTCTAAAAAATTTATTCGATGAAGTTACCAATAATTAAACATCTCACTCAATTTATTGAGGACAATGATGAGGATTTTGTAATAGAAACCATTGAAACCTTAGAGAACCTCACTGAAGTATCGTCACTAAAAGACGAAGAACTTGATGTGATAGGCGAACTGATTTCGAACATGTATGGTGCACTCGAAGTAAATAAAATGGTAAAAGAAGGCAGCTCCAAAAAAGAAGCGTTAAACACCTTTATGTCCCGTGTTTTAGGATCGATAGACAAATAAAAGAAACTGAATTTTTATAAAAAAACCGCTTCATCCGAAGTGGTTTTTTTATTCCATTAATTTTCCCAGAAACAATCTTTATGATCCCAAAAGACACCACTTATTTTGAGGATATCGTATAAATTTTTTGTATCTTTTAAACCCGTAGTGTACAACTTATTAATTTCGAATTATGGTAGATGATAATTATGTAAAAATTTTTTCGGGAACTTTTATTATCGTACAACTGGTTCTAGATAGATTGGAAAGTGTAGGCATTGATGCCATTGTAATAGAAGAATCTGGATCGGCATCCCATGGCTATCAGGAACTTTATGTTGCCAAGGAAGAACTGGACCATGCCATCCCAATTGTAGAATCTGTTAAAGCAGAATTGGAGCTATAAAAAACCCTGATTCATGATCAGGGTTCTATACGTTCTTTTAGTTGATTTTTTATGCGGTTACAGTGTACATTTTCTGTCTAAGTTCTTGGATTTTCTTATCATCCATATACTCGTCAAAAGTCATATAACGATCAATAATGCCATTTGGAGTCAATTCAATAATCCTGTTTCCAACCGTTTGTGCAAATTCATGATCATGTGTAGTTAACAAAACAGTCCCTTTAAAACCAGACAACGAATTATTAAAAGCCGTGATACTTTCTAGATCCAAGTGGTTTGTGGGCTCATCCAGCATCAATACATTAGCTCTCATCATCATCATTCTACTAAGCATACAACGTACTTTTTCACCTCCCGATAAAACGTTTGAAGTTTTAAGCGCTTCTTCGCCACTAAAAATCATTTTGCCCAAAAAGCCTCTTAAATATACTTCCTCACGCTCTTCTTCAGTAGTTGCCCATTGGCGTAACCAATCTACAAGTGTTAATTTATTATCAAAATAGGCACTGTTATCAAGCGGTAAATACGATTGGGTTGTGGTTATTCCCCAAGCAAACTCGCCTTGATCGGCGGTTTCCATGCCATTAAGAATTTGGTAAAATGCCGTCGTTGCCCTCGAATCCTTTGAGTACACCACCACTTTATCATCTTTAGCCAAATTGATATCGACATTTTGGAATAAAATATCACCATCGATAGACGCAGCAAGGTTAGTGACATTTAAAATTTGATCACCCGCTTCTCTATCGCGTTCAAAAATAATCGCCGGATAGCGACGGCTCGATGGTTTTATTTCTGAAATATTCAGTTTTTCAATCATCTTTTTCCTACTTGTAGCTTGTTTAGACTTAGCGACGTTAGCAGAAAAACGTCGAATAAACTCTTCCAATTCTTTCTTTTTATCCTCAGCCTTTTTATTATGTTGTGCGCGCTGTCTGGCCGCTAATTGAGAAGATTCGTACCAAAAGGTATAATTCCCTGAATAATGTGTGATTTTGCCAAAATCGATATCTGAAATGTGCGTACATACCGAATCCAAAAAATGCCTGTCGTGCGAAACTACAATGACGCAGTTTTCATAATTGGCCAAAAAATTCTCTAACCAAGTAATGGTTTCATAATCCAAATCGTTGGTAGGCTCATCCATGATCAGAACATCAGGATTTCCAAATAAAGCTTGTGCCAATAGCACGCGTACTTTTTGTTTTCCATCCAAATCTTTCATTAAGTTATAATGGAATTCTTCCTTGATGCCCAAGTTAGACAACATCGCTGCTGCATCACTATCGGCGTTCCATCCGTTCATTTCTTCAAACTGCACTTGAAGCTCCCCTATCTTATCAGCATTCTCATCTGTATAATTTGCATAAAGTGCATCAATTTCTGATTTCAATTTAAACAATGGCTTATTTCCCATAATTATGGTTTCCAAAACGGTATGCTCGTCGTACAAATTATGGTCCTGTTCCAAAACAGACATTCGTTTTCCTGCTTCAAGATGCACATGCCCCGAAGTTGGATCCATCTTACCTGCCAAAATCTTTAAAAAAGTTGACTTTCCTGAACCATTGGCTCCAATAATACCATAGCAATTGCCCTGATTGAAACTCGTGTTGACTTCATCAAAAAGTACGCGCTTGCCAAATTGAACCGAAAGATTAGAAACTGATAACATAATACTGGATTTTAAATTTGGTGCAAAAGTAGATAAAACATAGCATTTTAAGAAACTTACAACCTTATATTTCAGTACCCGAAATTAATGCTTTTTTGACATTCAAATGGCTAAATACAAAGCAGATAAGTTTGCAACACTGACCTCAGCGAACATTTAACAACGCATTAACAACATAATGCACAAACAAGCTTTAATTTTGTTTCAACACATTCAAACCCAACCTGCATCCATAATTTATCTATTTATGAGAATTTACATGATATCATTAATGCTTTTAGCAACGCTATATAGTTGCAAAAAGAATACTGATAATGATAATTCATATGCCTATTTTGGTGGAGAAATTATAAATCCTACCAATGACTACGTGCTTTTACATTCAGCAGGTACCAATTCTGACACTTTATTTTTAGATAGCAATAATAGATTTTTAACAAAACTAGAAAATTTAAAACCCGGTATTTACACCTTTTCACATGGCGGCGAATATCAGATAGCTTTATTGGAAGGACGTGATAGTGTGATGTTGCGATTGAATACCGCTGATTTTGACGAATCGCTAGTTTTTACAGGTGAAGGCGCAAAAAAGAATAATTTTTTGATCAAGATTTTCCTTCAAAATGAAAAAGACCAAGAAAAATTTATCAGTTTCGCACAACTGACACCAGATCTGTTTGAACGTCATATTGATTCCACTCGCACCGAGCGATTGAACGAGTTTTCTGAGTTTAGCAGTAAAAACCAATTGTCACCGCTCTTTAACAATATTGCTGAAACAAGTATCAATTACGGACTTTACAATGCCATGGAGATGTATCCATTTGGTTATTATGGTTATAGAAACTTAAAAAAACATGAGGAGCTGCCATCAACTTTTTATGACTATCGAAAAGATATTGACTATAATAATACGGCTTTAAGTGATAATTTTATCTACAATAAATTTTTGTATTCGCATTTCAACAATATTGCCTTAAAAGCCTTTTACAATGAGGCTCCGGAAGATGCGATTTTCACACGGCATTCATTAATTTATAACTTGGAAAAATTAAGATTAATGAATGAGCATATTTCTGATGATACCATCAAAAACAAACTGCTTAAATATACCGCAAGAGATTTTATTTCGAGATGTGAAGACTCCACTGAAACGGCGCAAATAATATCGTCCTATCTCGAAAAAAGCACAAATACCGAAGACAAAGATTATATCAAAGGCTTATCGGTCGCATTAAAACAATTGAGGCCTGGCAATGTTATCCCTGATGTTGCCCTTGTTAATTATGACAATAATTTATTTAAGTTAAGTGATTTGATCACCAAACCGACCGTGATTTACTTTTGGTCGTCCAATTTAAAAATCCATTATAAAAACAGTCATTTTAAATCGCAAGAATTGGCAGAAAAATATCCGGATATCGACTTTATTGCTATCAATATTAATGATAGCGATAACAGATATTGGAAAAAGACCTTGAGCGAATTTAATTTCCCTACCAATAACGAATACCAATTTGAAAACCCGAATGCAGGAAAACAAACCTTGGCCATCAATACCATTTATAAAATGATCGTGGTAGATAAGGAGATGCGCATTGTAGATTCATACTACAATATGTTCCAAAAGCGCTTTGAAGATGTACTCCAGAAATTATCTGACAAATAACAAGAAAGGCACCATTTAGGTGCCTTTTCTGTTTAAAAGTATAAAATTCAGGAAACTAGTTTCCCTTTTTAAAATCTGCTAAAAATTTCTCCAAACCGATATCTGTCAATGGATGATTTAACAATCCTGTGATAGAACTCAATGGCCCTGTCATGACATCAGCACCTAGTTTAGCACAATCAATCACGTGCATGGTATGACGAACAGAAGCAGCTAAAATTTCAGTTTCAAAATCGTAGTTGTCATAAATCATCCTAATTTCGGCAATAAGATTCAAACCATCGGTCGAAATATCATCCAAACGACCAATAAATGGCGATACATAAGTAGCACCTGCTTTTGCTGCCAATAATGCCTGACCTGCAGAAAACACTAAAGTCATATTGGTCTTAATTCCTTTGTCACTAAAGTATTTACAAGCTTTTATGCCGTCTTTGATCATTGGCAACTTTACCACAATCTGATCATGAAGTTCGGCCAAAGCTTCCCCTTCTCTAACCATTCCTTCAAAATCTGTAGCAATAACCTCAGCACTAACGTCACCATCTACCAATTCACAAATGTTCACATAGTGTTTCATGATGTTGTCCACACCAGTAATACCTTCTTTTGCCATTAAGGATGGGTTTGTCGTAACACCATCTAAAATCCCCATATCTTGGGCTTCCTTAATTTGCTCTAAATTAGCTGTGTCAATAAAAAATTTCATAAATAATAGTATGTATATAAGTTGTGTTTATCCCGACACTCCGGGCGCGCAAAGTTACAATTAATAATAAGCAATTTAACTGATTTATAATGAAAACATTTCAATATTAAAATTTTGGAATACAGCTATAGTCCATAATGTTTCATCAGCATTTTTTCATAAACCTTATCGGGCAAAATCCGTTTCAATACAATAGAAAATTTCTGCATAAATTCGCCCACCTTATAATGTATTTTTGGCTGTGGCGTATTGATAATGTTAAAAATAGCAGAAGCCATCAACTGTGGATCTTTCCCTGCATCCACATGGGAATTCATCAAATTTAGAGTAGCACCATAAGGCTTTTTATAGGCTGAATTTTCTAATATAGGTGCATGATAACGACCCGCAGCAATGTTGGTTGCAAAATCTCCCGGAGCAACGTTGGTCATCTCAATGTTAAAACCTTTTATTTCCATTCGGAAAGCTTCAGTCAACAATTCCAAAGCCCCTTTGCTGGCACTATAAATACCGCGATAAGGCAACCCCATATAGCCTGCAATCGAAGTTACATTAATGATAAGTCCGGCGTTTTGAGTTCGCATTTGTGGTAAAACTGCTTTAATAACTCGAATAGGGCCAAAAAAATTAGTTTCAAAATTACGTTGGATTTCAGCATCCGGAATTTCCTCTATCGGACCAGTAATTCCAGCGCCGGCATTGTTTATCAATACGTCCAAACGGCCTTGCTTATCGATGACCATCTTAACAGCCTCTTCAATAGATTTTGTGTCAGAGACATCGAGTTTCACCAAGTTGAATTGACTCTTAGAATAACGTTCAGGATTTCTACTAGTTCCATAAACAATAAATCCTTTTTGTGTTAAAAATTCGCCTACAGATTTTCCTATTCCTGACGAACCACCAGTTATCAATACAACTTTCGACATATTCAATTATTAATTTAAGGATGAAAAAGCAACATCATATAAGATGTCAAAAATACAATATAATTCATGTTTGAATTGATGAAAAGAAGAAGAAATCTGAATCCAGATTATTGAAGTGAATGAAATAAATGGATAAAAAAACGACACTTTTGGGAATAAAAAAAGGCAAGCTCCCTACATCACACCGCTACGACCATTTACCTTTGCTGCGTTCCCGCCCTGGAGGATTCAACAGGAGCTGGTTGTGTAGGACTTGCCGGGTGCAAAGATACAATATTTTACTACTTTTGCAATGATTTTATAAACCGAATTTAATTAAATACCTTTCCAAAAAAAATATACAACTTATGTCTTCTACTAAATTTTTCACAATCATTGGTTTAAGCCTTTTGCTTTGGAGTTGTGGCGATACTAAAAATGCTAAAACAAGCAGTTTTTCCATAACAACAAATGCCAAAAATAACACCATTGCGCTAGGAGAAACTTTGAATTTATCTGTGAACAATCCAAAAAACAAAACAATAAATAGTATTTCTTACAAAATAGGAACAGTTTCTGTTAAAGAAAACGCTGAAATTAAAAATTTGCCGTTGGGCGAACATATTCTGACCGCAGTGGTAAATTATGACAATTCTTCGGAAGAAATCACTACAAAACTGACCATTTTAAATGATGTTGCTCCTAAAATTTATAGCTATAAAATTCTGAACGAATATCCGCATGACATTACCTCATATACGCAAGGTCTAGAATTTCACAATGGTATTTTATATGAAAGTACTGGACAATACGGCAAATCTAAATTGCGCAAAACAGATTACAAAACCGGTGAACTTTTAAAAAACATCGACTTGGGCAGTCAATATTTTGGCGAAGGCCTTACCATTCTCAATAACAATATTTACCAATTAACTTGGAAGGAAAACATTGGTTTTATCTATGATTTAGAAACTTTTGAAAGGATCGGAAGCTTTAATTATGGCAAAAGTAAAGAAGGCTGGGGCTTGTGCAATGATGGTAAAATAATTTATAAAACAGATGGTACCAATAAAATCTGGACACTAAACCCAACAACACTTGCCGAGGAAAATTTTGTTGAAGTTTACACAAATACAGGTAAAATTGATAATTTGAACGAATTGGAATATATTGAAGGAAAAATATATGCTAACATTTACCAGCGTAATGGTGTATTGATCATCGATCCAAAATCTGGTGCTGTTGAAGGTGTTATTGATTTTTCGCCACTTCAAAAACTGGTCACACAACACCCTAATTTGGATGTGCTTAACGGCATAGCCTATAATCCAACCACCAAAACTATTTTTGTAACTGGCAAAGACTGGGACAAATTGTTTGAGGTTGAAGTATTTGAAAAATAACTTGTGATAATCAGACTTTAAATTCATTATTCCCGTTCACAACTATTTTTAAAATAACTCGTTTTATTTTAAGAAACTAATAATTATCACATGCAAAGTTTTGAATCTCAAATTACGGTTTCACAAGACGATCTGGACAATCTTAACCATGTCAACAATGTCCGCTATGTACAATGGGTGCAAGATGTTGCAGAAAAACATTGGAACGAAAACGCAACCCCACAGATGCTTTCTGACTATTTTTGGATACTTCTTAAGCACAACATCGAATATAAAAACCCGGCAGTCTTGGGGGATGAAATCCTACTGAAAACCTATATCAAAGAATCTGGTGGCGTGACCTGTGTGCGAATGGTTGAAATTTTCAATAAAAATTCCAACAAACTTTTAGCCGTATCAGAAACAAAATGGTGCCTCGTTTCTCAAAAAAACATGAGACCATCCCGAATTACTGATGAAATAAGATTACTATTTAGTTAAAAAGGATTAAAATAGCTGTTAAAATATCTTAACACCTCACTTTTAAACGTTTAAAAAGATTTAATTTGACAACAACGAATTTTTAAGCGAAGTGACTAAAACTATCCTTCTTTTTTTACTGT
>NZ_DATJCY010000008.1:0-1508 GCF_035577925.1 Gelidibacter sp.
ACCAAATCCTTCCTGTAAAATCGAGGATGGAATATCCAAATAACAAAAACTCTCATCAATCGCGCCGCTATATTTCAGTTTAAAACTGACGGAATCTCCTAACGCAACTTCACGTCCAAAATCAATGAGTAATATTTGATGATCACGGATAAATGAGAGTGCTTTGTCGTTTTCTGTCACTTCGTTCACTTTTAATCCAGGGTTCAAACAAAAAGTGAAAATAGCTGATTGACTTAAGGCTGTTCCATGCATCTTAACTTCAGTAGATACAGTTTGTGAATGCTGATTTAGATCGATATCATATTGGTCGATTACCATCTTCGGCTTGTTCACATACTGGTTGTTTACATCGATAAATGTTTGACGTCTGTTTTCAGTTTTTAAGATAGTTCCTACATGATTATAAGATGCCCATAACCCTGAAGCAAAAAATAAAAATGATAAATAAAGCCAGCGATATTTTCCTGTTTTTGAATTAGGGAGCCTTCTGAACAGAAAAATTGAAAGGCAGATAAATCCCAATCCAAGCATAAAGTAAATCATGCGGTGATTAATAAGTGTTGACCAATTTGAAAACCCAACTATTGTAGATTTCACTAAGGGTAGGTTATAAACCATATAGTCAAACAAGTAATAAAACTTGTCTCCTACATAAAAGAGGGTAAGCGCAATATAACCCAGTAAAAAGATAAAAGTAATAGCTTGGCTTTTTAGAATAAGCATAAGTGCAATTGATAAGCCAAATATATAAATCAGAGTGGGAATACAAATCAGTACAAAATAGATGATATAAGCCGTCCAATCTATCGAGACACCGGAGATAAAATTGAATAAAGCCACTAAAACAATTGCAAAAAGGTTCAAACGAAGGAAAACCCGCATGTTACCCCAGATCTTACCAATCACATATTCCGCATTACTTAATGAGTGGACATAAAACACCTCGGAGGTGTCAAGTTTTTTGTCCGATTTCAAAAATTCCGACGAAAGGAAAACAGCAATGATAGCCTGTCCAGTATTTAATAACATCAGATTAATATATGGAATATTGGCAGGTAATGATTTCATCAGCCAATTTCCACCACCACTCTGAAAGACAAGTGACCCAAAGTTGAAAATGCATATAAATAAAACTGCCAATATCATGAAAATACGATAAAACCAACTACGCATGAGCAATTTGCTCTCGTACTTTGCAACTGAATTTATATTAAATAATATGGACATGTTAAAGGTTTATATAATTTAGTTTTCAACCCAACGGTTTAGCTTTTTCTCCATAAAGTAAACATATGCGTGTTCAAGATTGGGCGGATATGGCTCTGCATCGTATCCCACAATCTCATCGGCAACAACCTGTACTTCCCATCCCGTTCCCGAAGGTACAGTGGTAATAACTGGATATATTTTGTCTATTATAGGTAGCTCATCACTGTGTATTTTCATCCGCCAAACCTTACCTTCAGCCTCTTTTCTCAGATCTTCTGGAGAACCGAAAAATGCAATTT
>NZ_DATJCY010000009.1:0-10765 GCF_035577925.1 Gelidibacter sp.
TGCCCTAAAGGGTGAATCAAGGAAAATCGGGCTCCCTTTAGTCCCGATAGCTATCGGGAGGGGCAAAACCGATTTTCAGGGAATTAAATCAAACTGATTTTAGTCGTGTACTAATAATTTACACTATAATTATAGACCTACAGTCCAACCATTAGCCCAAGTAGGTTTAGCAGTTCCATTGCCAGCACCTGTGGCATTTTCGTTGATACTATATACCGATGATACATCAAAAGAGTCGCCAGCTGTGTTTTTTCCTACTGATAAGGTGGTAACATTGTCAAATCTAACATTGGTAGCCGCTAAAGTTCCGTCGGTTACATAAGCAATACCTTCATCATGCTGAATGTCGAAACCTGTTTTCCAATTGCTTAATACTAAGTTGTCAAATTGTGCTTTTGTACCCACTCTTAATTTAATCGCTTGCGATTCTGAACTTGTATCAGCTGCTCCCATGCCAATCAATGTTAAGTTTTTAATTATTGGATTAGAAATAGGTGTTGCTAAATGATTGTTTGAATTATTATCAGCTTCAATACCTCTGTTTCCTGCATTTGTTCTGATGCCGTACCAGTTTTCACCAGTTCCTGACCAACCTTCGGTCCAGTCAAATAAATCATCTCCAACTTGATCAGAGAAATTGGTTACAACCACATATTTTGCATTAGCTGTACCTCCAAAAAATTCAACACCATCATCTGAACCTTCGTGAACTTGAACGTACTCAATAGTTGTTCCGCTACCTACTCCAAATAATGAAAGACCGTTGAATTCTTTTTCTGAATTATAAGAAAAACCAGAATATTCTATTCTTAAGTACTTGATAGATCCTGAGCTGTCAGCACTATCTCCGCCACCATAAGTTAAGTCAGAAACTTCGGCTGATGCTGAAGTTCCTTTGTTGATTGGAGCGTTTCCACATAATACAAGGCCGCCCCATTGGCCAGGGCTTTGTACTGATGCAGTCATGACTACCGGTTTTGAAGCACTGCCTTGCACATCAATTTTTCCGTTTTGTGCAACAGCAATATATCTTACCGAAGCAAAATCTTCACTAGATGTTGTAGTTGCTTCAATTTTAACACCTTCTTTAATAGTGAGTTTGGCACCTGCATTTACAATTAGTTTTCCGGTCAGTTTATAAGTTCCGGATTCTAAAATAACTTCACCATCTTTAATTTCTCCGGTTAGATTTTCACGATCCAGGACAAAGCTAGTTCCTCCATTTTCATCCGTCGGATTGTCGTCATTGTTTGAACATGACGTGGTCAATATTGTGGCCAGTATAAGTGCCGTTCCTAAAAGTTTTGAGCTTGTTGTTTTCATAATTTTTACGTTGTTAATTCTGTTTGTTTTTCTTTTTTTAATTATAGTATTGTGATAAATAAAGGGCATTTTCGAATTAATTTTTTTTATGATTTTTAAGAATTAAAGTTTGTATTCTAAACCCAGTCTAAAAAAAGCACCCCGTTTATAAGACATCACTGTAATGTTTTCGGAGGCATTTTCTTGAACGCGCTCTATAGCTGGATTAAGAATGTTTTTGATCGTGAAATCGATGCCTAAGTTTTTGTTTAATTTGGTTTTTAAGATAAAATCCAATGTTCCCACACTTTTGTCCACTAAGTTGCCTTTGGTCTCTACGCCAAGCGCATAAAGCTTGTCAGAGTTATAAGAGTAGGCTAGTGTGGCCATTATATTTGCATCATTTTTAAAGTCTTTGATATAGGACACATCCGCATTCAGAAGAAAGTCAGAAGCACCTGTAAAGCTTGATGTGTCGTGAGTAAGATTGGTGTTATAATTGGTTTCTTTTCTTATTTTATCAGAATCCAAGTCTTGGTGCGTTTGCATATAAGAGGCATTTAATCCTGCTGAAAGTTTATTGGAATATTCTTCATCAAAATTGAAAATGTCTTTTCTAACTTCTATTTCAGCACCATATACATAGCCAGAATCGCCTGTGTTTATGAATGAAATGTCATTTGTGGATGAAGCTAGGGTAATCTCGTTAATCGGATCCAGAATGTATTTTCCGAAAGCAGTGAATGATAAGAGTTCTGAGTTTTTTGGGAAAAGCTCCCATTTTAAATCAACGTTATAGTTTTGCGAAGGATAGAGATCTGGGTTACCAACTTTGACTTCGGTAACATCTTCGTAAATAAATAGCGCACGTTCTTTAAATTGTGGTAAAGTATAAGTCTTACTGGCGGCGAAACGTAAGTTTTGTTTTTCGTTCAACTCATATTTCAAGAGGATACTTGGCAAAAATTCGTTTCTGTTAAATGTGTTACTTTTTCCAGAAGCATCCAATTGGGTTCTCCAAGACACGGTTTGTTCTACTTTTTCAAAACGTAAACCTGCCATAGCACTCAATTTATCAGAAAGTGAGTATTCCAAACTTGCAAAACCGGCATGGATGATTTGTTCACCATCATAAGTTTGAGGCGTTAATCCAGCAAAAGATTCGATGCCAAACCAACCATTGTTATAGTTGTTTTGGTTAAGGAATGCATCCAAATTATCAGGATCAACAACGCTATTCAATTGTGATCCTGCAATTCTGAAATTGAATTGAATGGCTTCAAAATCACGTTTTTTAAATCGGCCGTTATAGCCCAAACTTACTTTTCCTTTGGAATTTCCATCTTCATCTTCATTCAATTTATAGCTGATGGCCAAATTGGCTGCCAACTCATCTTCTATCAGGTTTTGATAATAGCGGTGATTATCTGTAATGGTGTTTTGTGCAAATAAATATCCGCCACGAGTGTCAGAATATTTTAAGGTGTTTTGGCTTCGGTCTGGCATGTCGCCTTCAACTTTGTTGTATGACGCAGCCCAATCAAAATTAAATTTGTCCGATAACTTATGATTTCCTAATAACTGATGGATCATTAAAGTATTTTGAACATAAGTGTTGCGTTGTATGAGTCCGTTATCTTCTTCGGCAATATCGCGGATAAAGCCATGATAGGCATCTCTGGTTTGGCTTGAAGAATTGACCATTAAAAAATTATATGCTATTTTATGGTTGGTGTTTATGCGGTAATTGGCATTGAACATTCCAGTGGTATTGGTGTTATAGGCAAATCGTTCTTGATTGAAAGATTTTAATTTTGCACCTTGTGCATTAACACTTTGATTGATGCCGTCGCGATATTCAAACCCATTGTCAAAACTTGCAGTTGCAAATAGATTAAGGCTGCCTTCTTCACCAATTTTAAAAGAACGTCCTGCTTTTAAACCAATTGCCGAGCCTAATGGTTTTTCTTTTACGGGTGCTAAACTGTTTTGAAAATTATAGCCACTAAGTGGATTGTTGGGAACGCCATACGATGAGAAACCAAACTTGTTGGGTCCGTCCTGTAGTTTGAAAGCGTTAAATTTATCCATTGTATTGGCTCCTAAATTTGTACCTAATGAAATGTCAAACATCCCTTTTCCTTTATGATCGATAGAAGTGATATCAACATTTCCACCGGCAAAATCTCCTGAAATTTTAGGGCCGTAAACCTTATCAATGGCTATATATTCAACAATGTCAGTTGAAAACAAATCGAGCGAAATATTTTTCTTTTCAGGATCATTGGAGCTTATCGGAAGTCCGTTAAGTGAGGTAGAGTTATAACGATCGCCAAGGCCGCGTACATAAATGGTATTTGAGCCTTCTTGTTTTGAAATGCCTGTGGTTTTGATAACGGCACTGGCTACATCGCTTACGCCTTTTCGAGATAACTCTTCAATACCAATGTTCTGTTTTATTTCAATGGCATTTTTTTGTTCTAACAACAAAGCGCTTTCAGTTTTCTTTCGCGTGTTTGATGTAATGACCACTTCATCTAAAGCAGCTGCACTGGCCACCATATCCACATCAATACTCACTTTTTTTCCGGCTTCTAACGCTACTTCTAATTCTTGGGTTTCATAACCAACAAAGCTATAGACCAGCGTATAGTTCCCTTCGTTTAGATTTTCAAAACTATAAACACCATCTATATCTGATGTTGTACCTATAGTTGTGCCTTTTATGAGCACGTTTCCAAAAGCCAAAGGCTCATCATTATATTCTTTATCAATCAATCTTCCTGCTATTGAGGCTTTAGATTGTGCATTGGCAATTGAGGTAAAAATTATGGGCAATAGTAATAAAATGTACTTCATTTGTTTGTTAAGATTATTCATTGCAAAGAAAGTGATGATGTGCAAGAGTGACGTTAACTTAAGATGAAACCTAGGTTATATAAAAGTTAGTTGAATGTTAGGTTTAGGTAAATTAATACAAAGACAATTTCTTGGTTTACTTCTTAAAAATGTATCTTGCAGTCGCATAAAATCTTACTATGAACTGGGAACAATTATTATCATTAAAACGATTTGGCGATACCCACAAGCGTATCCGAAAAGAACAAGATGAAACCCGTTTGGGATTTGAAGTGGATTATGATCGTATTATTTTTTCTTCAGAATTTAGAAGTCTTCAAGATAAAACCCAAGTTATTCCCTTGTCTCAAATTGATTTTGTACATACCCGCTTAACCCATAGTTTGGAAGTTAGTGTTGTGGGACGAAGTTTAGGAAGGCGCGTAGGTCAGGAAATATTGATGAAATATCCGCATCTTCAGAATATCCATGGCTATCAGGCTAACGATTTTGGTGCTATTGTAGCCGCCGCTGCTTTGGCCCATGATATTGGGAATCCACCTTTTGGACATTCTGGTGAAAAGGCGATTGGCGAGTTTTTTAAAAATGGCAAAGGCAAACAGTTCAAATCGCATTTGACCGATAAAGAATATCAAGATTTATGCGATTTTGAAGGTAATGCCAATGGTTTTAAAATTTTGACCGAAAGCCGATTAGGACGTTTGGGCGGTTTGCGTTTAAGTTATGCCACACTTGGTGCTTTTACAAAATACCCTAAAGAGTCCTTGCCAAAAAAGCCAACAGCACATATTGCGGATAAGAAATATGGTTTTTTTCAAAATGAAAAAGAAGCTTTTATTGAAATTGCAGACGAACTGGGTCTTATAAAGCGTTCTGCCAATGAAGACTTGAGTTATTCTCGACATCCTTTGGCGTTTTTAGTAGAAGCTGCCGATGATATCTGTTATACCATTATCGATTTTGAAGATGGCATTAACCTCGGATTGATCGATGAAGAGTATGCATTGGAATATCTGATTAAATTGGTAAGAGATACCATTAATACCAACAATTACCATGCTTTATCAAATACCGAAGATCGGATTAGCTATTTGCGTGCATTGGCCATTAGCACGCTGATCAATGAAACGGTAGAGTTGTTTATGACGCATGAAGAAGCGATTCTTAATGGAACATTTGATAAATCGTTAATGGACATTTCTAAATATCAAGCGCAGATAAAAGATATTATTAAAATAAGTGTTGAAAAAGTTTATCAATCAGAAGAAGTGGTTGATAAAGAAATAGCAGGATTTAAAATTGTTGATGGTATTTTGGATGTTTTTACAGATACCATTTTTAACCATCATCAGGGAACTTTAAGTAATTATCATAAATTGATTCTTAAAATATTCCCGAAAACTTTAGATTTAAACCAAGAAAACATATACCATAGTTTATTGGGAATCTGTAATTATGTTGCAAAATTTTCGGATAGCAAAGCTATTTTAATTCATAAAAAGCTAAGAGGAACGCATTTTTAAAATACATTTCATCGATTAAATTTGCTTTTAATCGATGTTATTGTATATTTGAAGGCTGTTTAAATTTTTAACATGAAAAATTCTACTATTGCTGCTATCGTAATTTTACTTGTTACCATCGTTTTTCTATTTGTAGTCAACGATTTATCAAAAACAAAGCACCCGGCTGTTCAGGCTAATGTTCATAAAATACAATAATATATTGTGTTTAATTGGGCGTGTGTGTACGCAGTACCAAACCAATATGCTCAGCAATATGATTAATATCTAATTGAGCTAATTCTTGTAATTGAGCAATGCTGCCATGTTCGATAAAAGTATCAGGGATACCTAATGTTTTTATAGGAATTTGATAATTGTGTTCTGCAGCAAACTCTAATATTGCCGATCCAAATCCGCCCTTAATGGTGCCATCTTCAACGGTAATGATGTATTTAAAAGTTTTAAAAATGTCATGTAAAAGTGCCTCATCCAAAGGTTTTATAAAACGCATATCATAATGCGCCACAGCATTTTCAGTAAAACATTTTAAAATCGCTTCTTTTACATTTTGAGCTATAAATCCAACCGATAAAACAGCAATGTCTTTTCCTTCTTTAAGCATTTCACCTTTACCAATTTCTAATTTTTTAAAAGGTTGTTTCCAATTGGTAATAACACCATAACCACGAGGATATCGGATGGCAATAGGGTGTTGAAGTCCTAATTGTGCGGTGTACATGATGTTTCGTAATTCGGTTTCATCACGAGGTGCAAAAATGATAAGGTTAGGAATACATCTTAAATATGCCAAATCAAAAACACCGTGATGTGTAGAGCCATCTTCGCCAACCAATCCAGCACGGTCTAAACAAAAAACTACTGGCAAATTCTGAAGTGCCACATCATGGATTACTTGATCATAAGCGCGCTGCAGAAATGTCGAATAAATATTGCAAAAAACCACCATGCCCTGCGTTGCCATTCCTGCCGAAAGTGTAACGGCATGTTGCTCAGCAATTCCTACATCAAAGGCACGGTTGGGCATTAAATCCATCATGTATTTTAAAGAACTTCCGGTGGGCATTGCTGGTGTGATGCCTATGATTTTTGGATTTTGTTCGGCCAATTCAACAATGGTCAAACCAAAAACATCTTGGAATTTTGTGAGTGATGATGCCGATTTTGTAATCAATTCTCCCGTTGTGGAATCAAATTTTCCAGGTGCATGATAAGTAACTTGGTTTTCTTCAGCTTGTCTCAATCCTTTACCTTTGGTAGTGATGACATGCAAAAACTTAGGGCCTTTTATAGTTTTTAAGCGTTGAAGTTCCTTGATAATGGTATCCAGATCATGCCCATCAATAGGTCCGGTATAATCAAAATTTAAGGCTTCAAAAATATTGTCTTGCTTTTGGGTGCCTTTTTTAACATTGGTTAAATATTGTTTTAGTGCGCCCACGCTTGGGTCAATTCCAATAGCATTATCGTTGAGGATAACCAATAAATTGGCATCTGTGACGCCAGCATGGTTTAGACCTTCAAAAGCCATTCCGCTGGCAATGGAGGCATCGCCAATAATGGCAATATGATGTTTGTTCTCACCTTTTAACTGTGAGGCAATTGCCATTCCTAAAGCTGCGGAAATAGAGGTGGAAGAGTGTCCAACGCCAAAAGTGTCATACATACTTTCGCTTCGTTTTGGAAAACCACTGATGCCATGCAATTGACGATTGGTATGAAAAATCGATTTTCTTCCGGTTAATATTTTATGTCCATAAGCCTGATGGCCAACATCCCAAACCAACAAGTCTTTGGGTGTTTTGAAGACATAATGAAGGGCAATGGTCAGTTCGACCACGCCAAGACTGGCACCTAAATGGCCTTCCTTGGTGGCCACAATATCAATAATAAATTCCCGCAACTCTTTGGCGAGTTGTGGTAAATCTTCTTGATTTAAAGCTCTTAAATCGGAAGGGAAATTGATTTGCTCCAATAAATTTTTCATCTCATTACAAAGGTAGCATTTGAAATTGTATTTTTGATTTTTAACTTTTGAAGATTGCGCTTTGGAAAATCCATTTGATGATATTTATTTTATGAGAAAAGCGTTGCAGGAAGCTGAATATGCTTTTGATAAAGGCGAAATTCCTGTGGGTGCAGTTATTGTCATTGATGACCGAATTATTGCCAGAGCGCATAATTTAACTGAGTTGCTCAGGGATGTTACTGCACATGCCGAAATGCAGGCCATTACTGCAGCTTCTAATTTTTTGGGTGGCAAATATCTTGTTAATTGCACGCTTTACGTTACTTTAGAACCGTGTCAAATGTGTGCCGGTGCTTTGTATTGGAGCCAAATCAGTAAAATTGTTTATGGCGCAGCAGATACCGAAAGAGGTTGTATCTCATTGAAGACCAAGCTCCATCCAAAAACTGTGATGGTCGGTGGTGTTTTAGCAGATGAATCGGCCCAGTTGTTGAAACGTTTCTTTATCGAAAAAAGAAACCTGAATTAGTATTTGTTCTCTTTTCCTTTTTCACGCATTTTCTCCAAATTCTCCTTGGTGAGCATATAATCACTGAATTTTTTATCTTTCCATCGGTAATAAGAAAATAAAGGAAATACCAAAAAGAATAAGCCTGCTACACCAAAACCTATCATTTTTTGTGAATATTCAGTTTCAAAAATAAATCCACCAGCCACACTTGCTAAAGCTGCTATGGACAGAATTATTATTAGATATTTCATTGTTTATAAAAATTGCGTGCAATAATGCTTGATCATCCTATAGTTTTAATACAAAAAGTCCCGCATAATGCAGGACTTAATTACTTATGATTTTAAGTCAAGTTTTAAACTTAGCTCTTCTAATTGTTTTGGATCAATTGGTGCAGGTGCATCGATCATCACGTCACGTCCGGAGTTGTTTTTTGGGAACGCAATAAAATCGCGAATGGTTTCTTGTCCGCCCAAAATAGCTACCAATCTATCCAAACCAAAGGCCAATCCGCCATGTGGAGGTGCACCATATTGGAAAGCATCCATTAAAAATCCAAATTGAGCTTTGGCCTCTTCAGGTGTAAACCCTAAATAATCGAACATTAAGGCTTGTGTTTTTTTGTCATGAATCCTGATCGAACCTCCGCCAATTTCGTTGCCGTTCAAAACCAAATCATAGGCATTGGCTTTTACAGTGCCAGGATCGGTTTTCAAAAGTTCCAATTGCCCCGGTTTTGGTGAGGTAAACGGATGGTGCATGGCGTGATAACGTTGGGTGTCTTCATTCCATTCCAATAGCGGGAAATCAACCACCCATAACGGTGCGAATACTTTGGGATCGCGCAAGCCCAAACGGGTTGCCAGTTCCATACGTAAAGCACTCATTTGGGGTCTTACTTTGTTGGCATCTCCTGAGAGTACACAAATAAGATCTCCTGGTTTGGCACCGGTTATTTCTGCCCATTTTGCCAAATCGTCCTGGTCATAAAATTTATCAACCGACGATTTGTGAGTGCCGTCTTCATTATAACGAGAATAAACCATGCCCAATGCGCCAATTTGCGGGCGTTTTACCCAATCAATCAATTGGTCGATCTCTTTTCGGGTATAACTGTTTCCTCCAGGTACTGCAATTCCAACAACCAATTCTGCAGTGTTGAATACGCCAAAATCTTTGTGTTGAGCAACGGCATTCAGTTCTCCAAACTCCATCCCAAAACGAATGTCTGGTTTATCGTTACCATATTTTTGCATGGCGTCGTCATAGGTCATGCGTGGAAACTCTTCAATATCAATGCCGTTGACTTCTTTCAATAAATGACGGGTTAATCCTTCAAAAGCATTCAGGATATCTTCTTGCTCCACAAATGCCATTTCACAGTCAATTTGTGTGAATTCTGGTTGTCTGTCGGCACGTAAATCTTCGTCCCTAAAGCATTTCACGATTTGGAAATACTTATCCATTCCGCCAACCATCAACAATTGCTTAAAGGTTTGTGGGCTTTGTGGAAGCGCATAAAATTGGCCTTCGTTCATTCGGCTTGGTACCACAAAATCACGGGCACCTTCTGGAGTAGATTTTATTAAATAGGGTGTTTCTACTTCTATAAAACCTTCTTTTGACAAATAGTTACGAACTTCCTGCGCTACTTTAGCTCTGAAAATCAAACTGTTTTTAACAGGATTTCTTCGAATATCCAAATAGCGGAATTTCATGCGCAGTTCTTCGCCACCATCCGTGTCATCTTCAATAGTAAAGGGAGGAAGAATAGCTGAATTTAGAACAGTCAATTCCGAAACCAGAATCTCAATAGCTCCAGTTGGAATATTAGCGTTTTTTGAAGCGCGTTCAATGACGGTTCCTTTAATCTGAATAACATATTCGCGGCCTAAATGCTGCGCTTGTTCCATCAGTGCTTTAGGTGTACGCTCATCATCAAAAACAAGTTGGGTAATGCCGTAGCGGTCACGTAAATCGATCCAAAGCATAAAGCCTTTATTTCGTGTTTTTTGTACCCATCCCGAAAGTGTAACCTCCGTATTGATATGTGATGCTCTTAACTCACCACAATTATGACTTCTATACATAGTGTAAAAAATTGAAGTGCAAATTTAATGAAGTTATATGAGTATCAAATAAAAAGAGAACAACAATTGTTTGCGTTTTAGTATATCTTAAATATATGATAGTATTGAGTTTTGTCTTCCAGGTTTAATAGCTGAACCAAAAAGAAGATAAGACATTGTGTTTTCGTTTTTGAATTGCAAAAGCTTTAGAATGATAAAAGGAAGCACTTACACTTCCTTTCATCTCCTTATAACTAACATAATTAACACAACTTATAATTAAGACCTGTCTGTTGCCAGTTGGTAATTTCTATTAAAAAAGTCAGAGTTGACCTCTGACTTTTTCATGATTAATAGCATTTAATCTAAACTAAAAGTGAATCCCCACGATCACTTCATAATTGTTTTTGGATAATAAAATAAAATCCCCTTCAACAAATATCATAAATTTAGGCTTTGTATTATCAACATATTGTATGGTTGGTAGGGAAAACCGTGTAGTTGGTAAATCTTGGAAGATTTTGTCGCGTAA
>NZ_DATJCY010000010.1:0-3958 GCF_035577925.1 Gelidibacter sp.
GCAAATGTGGCATAAGCGGCGACCATTTCGTAAATACTCAAATCTGGTGTTCCCAAAGCAATAGCTGGGACTGGAGGAATTTCGGATTCAATGCCTAAGTTTCTTGCCATATCAACAACAGGCTGTGGCCCTACTTGATCCATTAATCGTGCGGTAATAGTGTTAATAGAATTAGCCAACGCACTTTTCAAGGTTCTGAAACCACCGTATTTTCTATCCGAGTTATCAGGACTCCAAGGTAATGGATTGCCAAATTTACCGGCTTCAATAGTTATTTTTGTGTTTGGTAACGTATCACATGGCGATAAATGCAACTGATCAATGGCGGTAGCGTAAACAAAAGGCTTGAAAGTAGAACCTACTTGGCGTTTTCCTTGTTTGACATGGTCATATTGAAAATGTCTGTAATTAATACCGCCCACCCATGCTTTTACATGGCCCGTTTGAGGTTCCATAGACATCATACCTGCATGCAAAAACGATTTGTAATAACGCATGGAATCCATGGGTTTCATGATGGTATCAATTTCACCTTTCCATGAAAATACGTTCATGGATGTTGGCACATCAAATGATTCTATAATTTCCTTATCACTTTTGCCATTGGCTTTCATTTTGCGCCAACGCTCAGATTGACGCATGCTTCGGTTGAGCAATGTGGTAATTTCTTCCGGTTTTAAATCTAAAAAAGGTGCTGTTTTATTACGCTCTGGTGTGTTTTGATGAAAAAACTCTTTTTGCAATCGCGCCATGTGTTCTTGTACAGCATCTTCGGCATATTGCTGCATTCGTGAATCGATGGTCGTATATATTTTAAGACCATCATCATACAAACTATAAAGCCCCGTGCCATCTGATTTTGGATTGTTTTTAATCCAATCCCTCATAAATTCTGTAAGATACGCTCTGAAGTAAGTGGCCAATCCTTCACGATGTGATTCTGGCGTATAACGCAATCCCAAATCTAGTTTTTTGAGAGAATCACTCATGCTTTGCGTGATGTAATCGTATTTTTCCATTTGGTTCAAAACGACATTTCTTCGGTTTCTGGTCCCTTCCGGATTACGGGTTGGCCTTGGATTGTAAAGCGATGAGTTTTTGAACATCCCAACCAACATGGCCGATTCTTGGATATCTAAGTTTTTTGGTTCTTTGCCAAAATAGATTCTGGCAGCACTACGGATACCATCAGCATTATTACCAAAGTCATAAATATTGAAATACATGGCAATAATTTCTTCCTTGGTATATTGGCGTTCCAAACGGATGGCAATAATCCATTCTCTCATTTTTTGAGATAACTTTTCAATGACATTGGCATTATCCCTATTGTGAAATAATTGTTTTGCCAATTGTTGCGAAATGGTACTGGCACCACCGCGTTTTCCTAAAAAAACAGCGGCACGCAGGGTTCCGAAGGCATCAATTCCAGAATGGTTATGAAAACGCGCATCTTCTGTAGCAATCAAAGCATCTACCAAATGTGTTGGCAATTCGCTAAAATCGACCGGTGTGCGGTTATCATTATCATAAATTTTGGCTAAGAGTTCACCATCAGAAGAAATAATTTCGGTAGCCAAATTGGTAGTCGGATTTTCGAGACGGGTGTGATCGGGCATTTCACCAAAAACGCCACTTGATGCCGCTAAAAACAATAAAACAACTAACAAGATCCCACCTAAAATGGTCATCCAAAACCATATAATATATTTCGAGAAATTTTGAGTGTCAGCTTTCTTTTTTGCCATAATAAAATTAATTAGTTGCTGGTTCTATTCGGAAACCCACATCGGTAATACCTTCTAAATTATCAACGCCATTAACCTCTCCATTATTACGCATGGCGTGCTGAATTACTATTTTGTACTCACCAGCTTCATCAAACCTCACCTTTTCTTTATACCACAGTTTATTTTCCTTGATATCAGTAAACCCATGTCCCAAAAGTGTTCCGTCAGGTTTTGACATTTGATATTCCAAGGTATCCTTAATGGTTTTGCCATGTGGAAAATTCATTTCGGCAATCAAAAATAAATTACTGAATTTATAATCGTTGGTGTTTCTGATATTAATAAACAAATTATAATAGTTGGTAGAATCTGGCGGCGTCATGGTAAAGGAAATCAATTCGTCTTTGTTCCATTGATTTGGCACCGATTTGTATTCATCAAAAATTTGATTGGAATCACAACCAAACACAAATAGTGCCGTTGTTAATAGCATCCAGGAAAACTTATTCGCCATTGTTGGGATTTGACTTTTTAGGATTTGGCTTTCTTCTTTTTTTCTTAACCGTTCGAGCCTCAGTTCTAACCTCATTATTAGTCTCTTTTTTAACTTCAATTTTTTGTGCCGCAGGTTGTTCGGCATTCTGCTTAGGTTGAGCCGGTTTTTTCGTTTTGTTCTTTGTATTTCTACGTTTGCTTTTTCGTTTTGGACTATCAAAACGTGTTAAACTATCTTGCCCAACCACATTTCCAAAATCAGCTTTGATATCTTCTATATGCTCTTCGGCATACTCTTCTAGGCTGGCTACTTTTTGTTTTTTCTTGTTTAAAGCAATGATTTCATTGGCTTGATCAACGGTTAGTTTGTGCCAGTTCATCCATTCGCCCTCATAGGCAAACCACATATGGCCTCTGAAAATATCGGTTTTTTGACATACTGCAGCACCTTTTTCAGTAAAAAGTTTAATATCCGTCTTTGGAAAATCTTTTAATGCATCCATATAAGAGTCCAGCTCATAATTAAGACAGCATTTTAATTTTCCGCATTGCCCTGCCAATTTCAACGGATTGAGCGATAATTGTTGATAACGCGCCGCCGACGTACTTACCGACCTGAAATCTGTTAGCCACGTTGAACAACACAATTCGCGCCCGCAAGATCCAATACCTCCCAAACGTGCAGCTTCCTGACGGAACCCCACTTGTTTCATTTCAATTCGTGTTCGGAATTCTTTGGCAAACAATTTAATCAATTCTCTAAAATCAACACGTTCTTCTGCGGTATAATAAAACGTCGCTTTACTGGCATCACCCTGATATTCAATGTCAGAGATTTTCATATTCAATTTCAAATCAATCGCAAATTGACGTGCTTTAACCTTCATTTGGTCTTCCTTGTCACGTGCTTCCGACCAAATATCGATATCGCGTTGCGTTGCTTTTCGGTAAATTTTTAAAACGTTTTCTTCGTCATCAATTTTAACGTGCTTACGCTTCATTTGCACTCTAACCAACTCTCCGGTAAGGGTCACCATGCCAATATCATGACCTGACTGTGCTTGCGTAGCAACAACATCACCAATACTAAGTGGTAAGTTTTCAGAGTTTCTAAAGTATTCTTTACGTCCATTTTTAAAACGGACTTCGACACCCATAAAAGGCTCCTCACCTTCAGGCAGTGACATATTGGCCAACCAATCAAAAACAGTCAATTTATTGCAGCCATCAGTGCCACAAGTACCGTTGTTTTTGCATCCTTTTGGTTGTCCACCTTTTTCGGTTGTGCAAGTATTACAACTCATGTTATGTTATATATATAATTCGTCTGGTAAACGAATGAGGATTAATAAATTATGATTTCGTATTCCATAACATTTCTGCCTAAACAAAAATGACGAAATCATATAATTTCAGAACGTAAAGATAAGATTATTTATTTCAGTTGTATAATGGATATCTGCGTAACTTATATGGCGTTTTCATTAAAATACAAAGTACTGATAATCAATTTGTTATTATTAAATTATGATTTCCTTACAAAGCAACAAATTACACGTAAAACAATAAATCAAGTTGTATAAAACTGATAAAACACCACAATTTAATCAAGATTTAGAGCTAATTAAAATTTAATAATTGCTTAAGTATAATAGATCGTGCATGCTCTTTCAAATTTTTAGAATCTTTTGAAGTAAGACCTTCTGTACATAAAAAATGATGGATCATAACAC
>NZ_DATJCY010000011.1:0-6981 GCF_035577925.1 Gelidibacter sp.
ATGTTGAGTTCATTTTCAAGATAGTTTATAAGCGCATTTTCATACACTTTTGGTTCCACCAAAAAAGGCGTAAAAAACGTATATTCTACCAATGCTTTGGTTTCAGAAAATGGCAAGACATAAATAAAACTTGTTGAGTTATTATATTGAAATCTAAAATCCATCATCGTAAATGCTTCCGGCTTAAAACATGGTGTTTCGGTTTCAATAAACCAACCTTTAAAATGTTGATGGATCAGTGTGAAGTTGTTTTTTTGTGAATAAAATTCTTTCGGAATTCTACTGTCAAAAATATGTTTTGCTGAATAGTTTTGGGTTTTTCCAATAACTTGCAAATGTTCAGCATCAACAATACTTTCAATGGTATCTATAATAAATTTGAAATTGTTTTTTGACGATAAATGCTGTTTGGCCCACGTATAAAAATCAATGGATCTTATGGTTTTATACTGATAAGATTTCATTGGAATATCTAAAGAGATCGATTTAGATTCAAACGTTGCTATAGACCATTTTTTTTCGACAATATCATCAAATTTTCCTTTGCCTTGTTCCCAGAAACTCCAAGTTTTGTCGTTTATAGTTTTGTCGGAAGCATCAATAAGACCGATGGTAAAATCCTTAAAAAACGGATCTTTTGAGAGTTCTAATGCCAATTGAAAACCGGCGAGACCAGTTCCAATAATCAGATAATCAAAATGGGTAACATTTTGCATAGCGAAAAACAGGCGAAACGGTTATTTTTTAAAATATTTAAAAGGAACGATGAGCATTCCAAAACACTCGCCATCCTCTTTCCCAATATGTTTATGGTGCATTTTATGGGCGCGTCTAACACCTTTAGCATACCAATTATTGGTGTTTCTGAAAATTTTGAACCGTTGATGGATAAAAATATCATGAACCGTAAAATAGGCGAGGCCATAAGCCAGAATACCAAGCGCGATAGGAAGGCAATACCAGATATTGTCATAATTCCATAAGTAAAAACAGCCCATACTGATAATGGCGTAAAAGATGAAAAACAGATCGTTGCGCTCAAACCAGCCCTTATGGTCTTTTTTATGGTGGTCCTTATGAAGATGCCATAAAAAACCGTGCATAACGTATTTATGGGTAAACCATGCCATAAATTCCATAATGGAAAATGTGCCAAAAAATATGAATATCCAGAACAATAGGTCCATTTTCAAATCACATTAAATTCAGTTGATACTTTACATAACTCCGTGTCAAAATAGCCAGTTTCTTATAATTGGGAACTCTAATTCGGGCCAATTTGATATCTGGTGCCGGTGTGTTTTTTAATTTTTCGAGAAGTTGATAATAATAGCGATAAGCCATAAAAACGCCAAATTTGGCTTCAATAGGCAATTGTCTTATGCCTTTTAGACCCGCAGCAAAATCACTTTCAATATCGGCAATAATGTGTTTTTTGGACGCTTCGTCGAGTTGGTTGAAATTGGTGTTTGGAAAATAAGACCGTTTTAAAACCTCATGATCTGCTTTTAAATCTCTTAAAAAATTTACTTTTTGAAAAGCCGAACCCAATCGCATAGCGCTTTCTTTCAGGTGGTCATATTTCTGTATATCGCCTTTAACAAAAACTTTCAAGCACATTAGTCCAACGACGTCCGCCGAACCGTAAATGTACATTTTATAATCAGCTTCGGTCAGATAGTCACTTTTATGTAAATCCAAACGCATACTTTTCATAAAGGATTCAACCAATTCTTTATCAAAATTATAGCGGTGATAAGTTTCCTGAAAAGTATTTAAAATCGGGTTTAAACTGATTTTATCCTGAAGCGCAAATTCCAAATCCGCTTCAAAGCGATTGAAAAGTATTTCTTGGTCGTATTCATGAAAAGAATCCACGATTTCATCGGCAAATCGTACAAATCCGTAAATATTATAAATATCCTGCCGGATACTATTTGCCAGCATTTTGGCTGCCAATGAAAATGATGTACTGTAGGCGTCGGTGACGGTTTTGGTACATTGGCGAGAAACGATATCAAATAGCGCTTTCATGAGTTTTAACGGCGTGGTGTTTTTTTATAAGTTCGGCAACAAGTTTTCCAGAAATCAGAGCTGGCGGTACTCCAGGACCTGGAACCGTCAATTGGCCTGTAAAATACAAATTATTTACCTTTTTGCTCTTTAATTTGGGTCTTAAAAAGGCCGTTTGTAGAAGTGTGTTTGCCAATCCGTATGCATTTCCTTTATAAGAATTGTAATCCTCAATAAAATCGTTGACACAAAAAGATTCTTTGAATAGAATGTTGTTTTTTACACTTTGTGAAGTTATATGTTCAAAACGCTCGATTATTTTATTGAAATAAAGCGTTCGCAATTGTTCAGTATCTTTAAGACCAGGAGCAAGCGGAATTAAAAAAATACCAGCTTCATGACCTTCAGGAGCAAGATTTTTATCGGTCAAAGAAGGGAAACTGGCATAAAACAGTGGATTTTCGGGCCATCTTGGAGTGTCATAGATTTCTTTGGCATGTGCTTCAAAATCGACATCAAAAAATAAAGTATGATGGTTCACATTCTTTAGTTTTTTATCAAATGCCACATAAAATAGGAGGGATGATGGTGCAAAAATTTTATTTTCCCAATATTTTTCTGAGTATTGACGGTGTTTTTTTTCGAGTAAAGTTTCAGAATGATGATAATCTGCGCTACTCAATATAATATCAAAAATGTGGGTTTGGTCATGACTTATAATTCCGGTAGCTTGATTTTCGGAAACAAGAATTTTTTCAACAGGTGAATCGGTTTTTATCGTAACACCAAGGTTTTTAGCGAGTTGTTCTAAAGCATAAATAACTTCGAACATGCCTTTTTTGGGATGAAATGTGCCAATACCAAAATCAGCATAATTCATAAAACTATAAAAAGAGGGTGTATGATCAGGTTTAGCTCCCAAAAATAAAACTGGAAATTCTAATATTTTTGCCAACCGATCGTTTTTGAATGCTTTGCGAACATCTTTTTTGATGGTAGTAAAAAACTGATTTATTTTTTTGATCGTAACCGGTGTCATCAATTCAAAAGGAGAAACACCAGGTCGATAAACTAAATTTTTAATCGCAACATCATAATTGTGCTGAGCATTGGCGATAAATTTTTTGAGTTGTTTGGAACTTCCCGGTTCTTCCTTTTCAAAGGTTTGGCAAATTTTGTCTAGGTTGTCTTCGATGGTAATGCAATCATTTTTTCCGAAATAAACGCTGTATGCCGGATTTAACTTTTCCAATTGGTAATAATCAGAAGGATGTTTTCCAAAATCGGCAAAAAATCGTTCAAAAACATCTGGCATCCAATACCAAGTAGGTCCCATATCAAAAGTAAAACCATCTTTTTTGAATTGTCTTGCTCTACCGCCAATCGTTTTGTTTTTTTCAAAAATGGTCACTTCATAGCCATCTTTTGCAAGATAACTTGCCGCCGATAAGGCCGAGAAACCAGAACCTATAATAGCAATACGTGTTTTCATGGTTTAGCAAAAATAGAGGACAAGCTATCCTAAAACAACTTTGAGACGTTAAATTGTGGCTGTCAAACGGTCAAAATTTCTAAATATTTCAATGTTGTTAGGTGGGATGATGGTAATCATGCGTTGTAGGATTTTGCCCAATATTCAAATTTGATGGTTGTTGGTGTTTAAAAGTTGCGGGTAAATTGTTTGAAGGAGTCTATATAAACAAAAACACCTTGATATTCCTAAATTTTAAGAATATCAAGGTGCCTTATTGTGCGCACGAGAAGACTCGAACTTCCACGACCTAATGGTCACCAGCCCCTCAAGCTGGCACGTCTACCAATTCCGCCACGTGCGCATTAGATTATAATTTTTAGATATTAAAAATAAGCTTTTAATTACTTTTTTGTTTCAGTTGGTAGCCAAAACTTAATCTAAAAAATCATTTGCGGTGCAAATATAAAAAATCAATTATTTTAATCGTGGTATTTTTGATTTAGTTTTTGGATGTATGAGAATTAATTGTATTTAAAATTGATTTTGAAGATTTGATCTTATTATTTAAACATGCAAAATACTGATAAACATATTTTTAATAAGATTTCATCAGTTTGTGAACAATGTTTAAAGTATAAAGTAAGAGCATTTACCAAAGTGAATTTGCCAAATTATCATGGTTTTTTTAACTGGTAAAAAGGTTAGATTTCGATAAATGCGGTTTATTATAGAATATTTCAAAATAAATTTTGCAGAATGATAAAAACAAATAACTTTGTAATTCAAAGTAAGAATAAATGGATACAAAAGCTTCTGAAGATTTAGCGCATATAAAAGAGATGATGGAACGCTCGTCTCGATTTATTTCCCTGAGTGGTCTTTCTGGAATAGGTGCAGGAATAGTTGGTTTGGCAGCAGGTGGAATTGCAAGTTCAATTATTGCAAATTCAGGAGGTAAAATTGACAATTACTTTTATGCCGAAGCAGCAATTCCGAAATTATTCGGTTTAGGAATCATTGCATTATTACTGGCATTATTTTTTGGATGTTTTTTTACCATTCGGAAAAGTAAAAAATTAGGTTTGCCAATTTGGACTTCAAACACCAAAAAAATCTTAATTCAGTTGGCAATTCCGTTGTTTACAGGAGGGATTTTCGTTTTGGCTTTATTGAATCATCAATTGTACGGGTTAATTGCAGGAACGACTTTGATTTTCTACGGATTATCGTTGATTAATGTTGAAAAACAAACGTATTCTGATATAAAATATCTCGGATTATTAGAAATTATTTTAGGATGTATTTCTTTGTTTTGGATAGGAAAAGGATTGATTTTTTGGACTATTGGTTTTGGTGTTTTACATATTGTGTACGGCATTATTTTATATAGAAAATACAGATAATATTGAAATGGGTATTATCAGCGGTTTAAATAAGGAGTTTGAGAGTAGGGTGCGTTTGGGAATGATGTCGGTCCTTATGGTTAATGATTGGATGGATTTTACTGAGATGAAAAACTTACTGCAAGTAACCGACGGAAATTTATCAAGCCATGCTACGGCACTTGAAAAAAACGGATATATAGAAGTTAAGAAAGAGTTTGTGGGTAAAAGGCCTCGAACTTCTTATAAGATTACTGATAGCGGAAAGAAAGCTTTTCAGGAACATTTAGCATTCTTGGAAAAAATGATGAGACAATAATTGTCTTATTTTTTTACAATTTAACTTTGAAAAACAAAGTACTTTAAATTTAATGAATATGAAAAAACAAGTTTTAATTTTTATCAGCACAATTCTGTTTATTGCTGTGTTTTATGAGCAGGAGGTAGGTATCAATCTCTCTTTTTTTGCATTGGTTTTATTGGGATTGAATATCTATCAAAAGCCCGGTATTTTAAAAGATAAAAAAGCAATCGTTTTGGCGTTGTGCGTAATTTTTAGCAGTTTGTCCAATGCTTGGCTGTTTACTTTTACAACTTTTATTGCTGTAATTATTTCATCGTTTGTTTTTAGGTATTATACGGTTGATCCTAAATTAAAACTATTTTCACAGGCATTGATAAATGTGTCCAATTGGTTTGCGGCCGTGGTTCAGGTTTTTCAAGTAGATGATTGGTTTGAATATGATAAGGAAAAGCCAAAAACCAAGTTTTTGAAAATCTTTTCGTATTTGATATTGCCCTTTTTAATCTTATCCATCTTTTTTGCCATTTATGTGGCATCCAGCGATATGTTGAGTAATTGGTACAACCAATTTGAATTGGATATTGATATCGTAATTTTTATTGTTGTCGCCATTTTAGGATTTTACTTCAGCTTTGTATTTTGGAATGCAAAAATTTATGACACCTTTAAAGATTTGGATGACAGTTTTCGGTTGAATTTCAACCATCAAGAGAAAGAGCAATTAAAACCAACGTTTGGTTTTCTTGAAATTGATTTTGAAAAAATAAGTGGCATCATCACATTAATTTGTCTAAATCTCATGTTATTTGCCTTTATCATTATTTTTAATGTCGAACATTTTCAAACAACCACGCAACAACTTTCTGAATTTAGTTCCAAAATCCACGGTCAGATCAATTCGCTGATAGGATCTATTGTTCTGGCAATGTTAGTGATTTTATTCTATTTTAAAGGCGCATTAAATTTTATCCAAAACAATAACTATTTAGTTTTTCTATCCAAAACATGGTTGGCGTTAAATGGCATTTTAGTTCTTTCTGCGACCATTCAAAATACTATTTATATCGATGCTTTAGGATTGACATATAAACGTTTGGGCGTTTATTTGTTCTTGATTTTATGTGTGGTTGGACTGTTTTATTCCTATCAAAAAATCAAACTTCAAAAAACCAATTTCTACTTGATAGATAAAATGTCGTGGGCAGTTTTTTATTCCATTATGGGTTGTGCACTGTTTAATTGGGGAAATATGGTTACGCGATATAATTTGACGAAAGAAAATGTCGATTTGTATTATCTAGAAAATAGCTTAAAGGGTAACGAAAAACTGTTGTTGGATTTTTATCGGATACATCCATCACGCTATAACAATGAGGTTAAGGAAAGAGCTGATCACAATAAAGAAACAGTACCATTTTTATCATCTCAGCTTTATTATAAAGTGAATCGTTTTGATTAGAAATATTGAAAACAGTGTATGTAATAGTCTGAAATTTTCAGTTTTATTGACAAAAAAAAGATATTGAAATTTCTTTTGATTATTGGCGCACGCAAATGGGATATTAGTCTTTAAGTTAAAATTTTGATCGAAAGAGCCTTCTTTGTGGTTTTTTAAGTGCTAAATTTATTAGGTGGATTTGAAGGATTTATTTTTCAGGTTCTGCTTAACTTAACTTTAATTATCATGGCGGAAATAAAAACTAAAGATAAAAAACCGATGTGGCTTTGGATTTTCCTGCTACTTATCGTGTTGGCTGTTATCGTTTATTTTAATAATTCCAAACCAACAACTGATACTGTCGATATGG
>NZ_DATJCY010000012.1:0-3608 GCF_035577925.1 Gelidibacter sp.
ATTTTCCTTGATTTTTAGCCCCGCCCTAAAGGGTGAATCAAGGAAAATCGGAACTTCTTTAGTTTGGATAGTTCGAGAAGGGGACAAAAATTATATTTGAATGGATTTTCCTTGATTTTTTGCCCCGCCCTAAAGGGTGAATCAAGGAAAATCCTTTAGGGAAAGGGAAAAGTTTTTGGAAAGGCCTTCTGGATTGGGTGGACAAAGTCTAAATCAATGATGTTTTAAATAATTATTAGCAGGTTTTAGTTGTGGCCATATAAAGAATGGTTTTTCTTGTTTACTTAAATCGAAGCATTGTTTCGAGTATTTCATTAATCTGTTTTCCTTTTTGGCGTGAAATAGGGACTTCCTCATCATTGATCATAATAAGGCTGCCGCCATCTTGTTTTATGATGCCTTTTACAAATTTTGGATTTATAAGATGAGATTGGTGCACCCTAACAAAGCCGTGATCTGTCAAGAGTTCTTCAATTTCTTTTAAGGTGCGACTGATCAAGATCTTTTTTTCATCCTTACATATAATATGGGTGTAATTGCTATCGGATTGGCATCTCATGATGTTTTTGATTTCCACAATCTGGTAGCCAACTCCCGTTGGCAAGGCAATTTGCGTATAGTCAGTATTTGTGGTTTTTAAGTTTTCCTGAAGTAATTGCCATTGTTTGTTGGTTGTTTTCTTTCTTCGTTTTTCCCATTCCGAAAGGGCCTTGACAATATTTTTTTCGGTTATGGGTTTTAGAAGATAATTGATGGCACTATATTGAAATGCTTTTATGGCATATTGGTCATAAGCCGTTGTAAAAATAACATCAAAGTTTATTGGTAGCAAATGGTCCAATAATGCAAAACCATTAAGGTTTGGCATTTCGATATCGAGAAATAACAAGTCTGGCGGGTTGCTTTTGATAAATTCCAGGCCTTTGAGCGGATTTGTAAAGGTGCCGATAATACTATAGTCGGCTTGCATCTTTTCTATTAAGTTTTCAAGGACGTTTATGCAATGGGTTTCGTCATCTATAATTATAATTTTTGTCATGGCTCAATATTCATAAGTTAATGTAGTTCGTGTTCCCAAAACCTGGTCATCTTCTTCGAGGTCGGTTATTTTAAGATGAATAGTATGGTCGTTCAGATGGTTGTAAAGAGATAATCGGTCCTGAACAATTGAGTTTCCCATAGAATCGTGCAGTTTTTTCTTTTTGGCGCTTTCTTTTCTTCCAACACCGTTGTCTTCTATACTGATGATTAGATTTTTGGTAGTATCGAAAACGATGGTCAATTTTTTTTCTGTCTTTAAACTTGGGTGAAGGCCGTGCCAAATGGCATTTTCTACAATGGGTTGCAAGAGTAGTGGCGGTATTTCAAACTGTGAGAGTTCTTCTTTACAAGTAACTTGAATGGTATAGCTAAAGTCTGTGTCCATTCGGCTTTTTTCAAGAGAGAGGTAGAGTTCAAGAATTTCGAGTTCATCTTCTACGGTTATTTTTTCGCGATTGCTGTTTTGTAATATACTTCGAAGTAAGCTTGCAAAATCATCGAGGTAGTTGATGGCATCCTCATTTCGAGAGGTCATAATCAGGTTTTTAATAGCGTTCATGCTATTGAAAATAAAATGGGGATTCATTTGGGACCTTAAAGCCATCATTTCTGTTTCCCTTATTTTTTTTATGAAATCATCTTTTGTTTTTTGTTCTCTTTCACGTTCAATTTGGGAATAGAGGCTAATAAGTTCGTAGGTTTTTTCATTTACTTTTTGATCGAGATCACGGTTCATGTGTTCTTGGATCTGTTGGTTTTTCTGTAATTGCTCTATCAAATCTGCACTGGTCTTTTCTTTTTCCTTTTGAAGGATAAAGACGTTTTTTCCTAGTGCCAATGAAAAACAGTACACCTCAGCCAGCAAGCCCATCTGAAAAATGATATTTGGCGATTCTTTAAAATTAAAGAAATGTCCTGGAATATAATGCGTGTTGGTAAATGCAATGTAGGTGCTCAGTATAGAACCGATGAAAAAGAACGATTGGCCCACAATAAAGTAAATTAGCAACGGGTGTTTGACTTTGTAAATGATCCAAAAAATCAATAACAAATTAAGTGGAAGTATAATAGATCGTATGATCAAATAGACCATCCCCATATATTTAAAATCGTTCAAAAAATGACTGATGGAAAAATTGAATACGGCATAGAAAAAGCAAAATAGTGCAAGATAATAAAGGGCTTTTGCCAATAGCTTATCATATTCTTTTACCTGTAAAAGTTGTAAAATGAACAGCACATAAAATCCAATAAAAATAAATTGGACAGGTTCAAACAAATCATTTGCTAGTTCTGGAATGTCTTTAAAAAAATTACCTATTGGTGCTACGGTATACCGTAATACTGCAAAACCATAAACTAGTTGAAACAACAAATAACCTAAATAATAGAGGTAGAGTTTTTCAAGTAATCGCAACCAAAATACTAAGGCGAATACGAAAATAGTGATAAGTGAAATGATATAGAAGTAAATGATGCCTATGGGAATCACTTGGTTGTGGTAATTGTTTGAAGAAAATTCTAAATATTTGATTTGTGAATAGATTTCAGGAATGTTTGGGGCTATGGCGTTATTGGCACCAAGTTTTACGTACACTTCCGATTTTTGGAAAGGCAAAAGACGGAGAGCTGTAAATAGACTTGTAGGCAGATTCATTCGTTCAGGAACAGGTACGAAAAAGTTTTTTTCGAGATCGTCAGCTTCGCCATTGCTTTGCTGATAGACCATATTGAAATAGGAACTGCTATATAAATAGTTGATTATGGTGTCCTTCGATTTGTTTTCTAATTCAAATTTGAGCCATACTGTTGTTTTTGGTGTGGCCGTATAGGTGGAGTCATAGGGTTTCCAATCCGTTTCGCGTCTTATATCTTCAAAAGTAGACTCCATGCCCGTACGAAGAGCTTCCACATTTTTATTGTTAACTAAAACAATGCTGTAAGTGGAGGCATCAGCCATAATTTGGCCATATAGGTTGAAGAAACCAAATGCGAAAAAGCAAATTATGGAAGTGATGGATTTTAACATTAAAGCTAAAATAACATTCTATTTGATATGAATTGAACAAGTTTAGAATTCAGCTTCTTTTATTTAGTATTCGGCGCTTTTTTGATTTTTTAAAGCTATTTAATCAGCTGTGTTTTTGTTTTTTAATTGCTTGTCTTTAAGCCAAGCAGTTTGAAAGGTCAAGTTCGGATTATGAAATAGATTTCGATATTTTTTTCGATGCATAAAATAGAAACAAACTTGTTTTTTCTTTTATATGTATGGTCTTTAAAAATTTGATGGTATTTTGCATGTTGGGTTTTCATGATATATGATAGGATGGCGAAAAACTATCTCAATTGGATACTTCCTTTTGCCAAAGCGAGGTGTCATACGGCAGGAGGTTTGGACGGAGGGTTTGTTTTTATATAACTTCAACAAAATAATATTTTCATGCCAAACTTATAGGTGACCATCTTGCATTTACCATAAAGAGTGATTTTATACAAACCATAGATAAACATGGATGCCCTTACTTTAATCTCTAATCCTTTCCAAATTTAAAACCATAAACCTTAAA
>NZ_DATJCY010000013.1:0-3797 GCF_035577925.1 Gelidibacter sp.
TTCATTTTCAATTAATCGTTCAGCTAATGAGCTCCCAATATGGCCTGCACCACCCGTGATTAAAAAATTTGTCATAGCATCGATTAACTATTAATTGGCTTGAAATGTTTATTGAGAGATCCCCTTATTAATAGAGAAAATTCGCCTGAATTACTGCATCGCTATCAAAAAACGAAGATATAAAAAACAGAATAGGATGTTTTTAAAAAGTTATAAAATTGATTTTAAATCTCATAAAAAAGTCAACGCTACTATTATATATACGTTGTGTTGACTTTTGAATCCATTTCAATTATTGGAAAATATATGTTTTCTGAAAACTTAATACATCATTTGAACAAAACTGAGCATTAACTAAAAGCGTCCCAAGTAATCTTCAAACCTTCACGAACGGTATATCTTGGGCTATAGTTTAATAATTCATGGGCTTTTGAAATATCGGCCAAAGAATCGCGCACATCGCCCTGACGTTCTGGTCCGTATTGTGCTTCCAGTTGCGAGTTGGCCGCTGCTTTTAAGGAATCCCACAAATAATTAATATCGATACGCTCGCCACAAGCCACATTATACACTTGGTTACCAGCTTCTTTTGAAGCAAACATACCTTTAACATTAGCCTGAACAACATTGTCTATAAAGGTAAAATCGCGCGTTTGTCCGCCATCGCCATTAATTTTTGGAGCAACATTATCTTTTAAAGATTGCATAAACAGTGGAATCACCGCTGCATAAGCACCATTAGGACTTTGTTTGGGACCAAAAACATTAAAGTATCGGAAGCCAATTACGTCAGTGCCATAAGTTTTGCCAAACACATCGGCGTACAATTCGTTAACGTATTTTGTAACGGCATAAGGTGACAAAGGTCGGCCAATAGTTTCTTCTACCTTAGGCAAGGTTTTACTATCGCCATAGGTTGAACTTGACGCGGCATAAACCATGCGTTTTACATTACGATTGTCTTTGATGGCAATCATCATATTCAAAAACCCTGAAATATTGACATCGTTGGTGGTTGCCGGATCATTGATAGATCTTGGTACCGAACCTAATGCCGCTTGATGCGACACAAAGTCCATGTCCTTAACCGCTCTGTGGCAAGTGTCAATATCCCTGATATCGCCTTCAATTAATTCGAAGGCCGGATTGTCCATAAATTCGGTAAGGTTTTCTCTATAACCATTTGAAAAATTATCAAGTACCCTTACTTTTTTGGCACCGTGCTGCAAGAGGTATTGCACCAAGTTGGAACCAATAAAACCTGCACCACCGGTAATTAAAAAACTATATTTTGATAAATCTTCAGTATGATAAGCGTGTGTGTACATTATAATCGGGCATCTACAGATTCTTTTGGCAATAAGGATTTAACGTCAAAAATAACGCCTATATCCGATCTTAAGCCTTGGAAATCCAATTTTAAAAATTCATTGTGAGCTACTGCGAGGATGATGCCGTCATATTTAGAAGCCAATTTGGTATCAGAACAAATCAAATCAAAACCATACTCGTGTTTTACTTCTTCAGAAGACGCCCACGGATCGTAAACATCCACATCGGCATCATAACTTTCAAGTTCATGAACAATATCAATCACTCTTGAATTTCGAATATCCGGGCAGTTTTCTTTAAACGTAATTCCCAAAACCAAAACTTTTGCACCTTTGATGGTCGCGCCTTTTTTGATCATCATTTTAACGGTTTCTTGAGCTACATAACCGCCCATGCTATCATTCATTTTACGGCCTGCAAGGATGATTTCAGGATTATACCCCGATTCGATGGCTTTTTGAGCCAAGTAATAAGGATCTACGCCAATGCAATGTCCACCAACCAAACCTGGAGACATTTTAATAAAGTTCCATTTGGTACCAGCGGCTTCCAAAACGGCTTTGGTATCAATATCCAACAATCGGAATATTTTTGACAACTCATTGACAAAAGCAATATTGATATCACGTTGCGAATTTTCAATCACCTTGGCAGCTTCGGCAACTTTAATACTTGGTGCCATGTGCGTTCCAGCAGTAATTATGGATTTGTAAAGTTCATCTACTTTAACAGCAATTTCAGGTGTAGAACCCGAAGTTACTTTCAAAATTTTGGTTACAGTATGGGTTTTATCGCCAGGATTAATACGTTCCGGTGAATAGCCCGCAAAGAAATCGACGTTAAATTTCAGGCCTGATTCTTTTTCCAAAATAGGTACACAAATATCTTCCGTTACGCCAGGATATACCGTAGATTCATAAATGACAACAGCTCCTTTTTTAAGTATTTTACCAACAGTTTCACTGGCTTTTACCAAGGGTGTGAAAATCGGTTTGTTCAATGCATCAGTTGGTGTTGGCACTGTAACAATATAAAAATCCGAATCTTCAATATCTGATGTATTGTTAGAAACAAACAAACCATTTGACGCCTTTAAGTCGGTAACCAAAATGGATTTCAGATCGTCGTTATCAACTTCCAAAGTTCGGTCAACGCCTTGTTTCAATTCGTCAATTCGCTTTTGATTGATATCAAAACCTACAACTAAAAACTTTTTAGCGAACTCAACAGCAAGTGGTAAACCTACATATCCTAATCCAATGACTGTAATTTTGGGATGACTTATCATGATGTATTTTAAAAATTTAAAAATGAACTGCAAATCTACAGAAAAACTCCAATTCTGAACCCATCTTTTATTGATTTCGAACCTTGACCTTTAAATAATCGTCCTAGTGTAGCTTTTATGCTATGATTGTTGAATCTGAACGTGTTCGATGTTGTTCAAATCTTATAATAGCTCATTGGTCACTGAAAATATAACAGCATATCAATTGAAAAAAAAGCGATAAGTCTGTCAACTGTATTCAAACGGACGGTTATAAAAATAACTGCCCAATTAAATTTTCACTTCAAAAAAGACCTTAGCATTCGATTTTTCGATTTATAGAATTAAAAATTTTTAGGTATTAATTTTAAAAAACTTTTTTATACGACGTACCAGCGGACGCTTTCCGTTTCCTTCGTGATACGAGTTGCCATAGGTGCCATAACCGTAGCCGTAACCATAGCCGTAGCCATAACCGTAACCATAATTATGATTGGTTTTATGCTTGTAGAAGTTGAGGATAAAGTTGATGTTTTTCACTTCGCCCATTCTATATTTTGCGTTGATCAGTGCCAACATCCCTTTTTTGGTATAATCCAAACGCACCATAAACAACGTCGCATCGGCGTATTGCGTCAACTCCAAGGCATCGGTTACCAAACCTAAAGGTGGCGTGTCCAGAACAATCATATCATAACGTCCGCGCACCAATTCCATGAATTCCTTCATGCGGTCGCCCATCAACAATTCCGACGGATTTGGAGGTACCGGTCCTGACGGGATCACATCCAGATTTTCGATATGGGAGGAATAATTGATGTCGTCAAACGAATGTTCACCGATCAAATAATTAACGATTCCTTTTTCATTATCAATTCCAAAATCATCAAAAATCTTAGGCTTTCTCAAATCTACGCCAAGCAATAAGGTTTTTTTACCTGATAAGGCATAAACCGTTGCAATATTGATGGAACAAAACGTTTTTCCTTCGCCACTCACCGACGAGGTAATCATAATGGTTTTTCCGCGACCATCTTCTTCGCCTTGTTTTTTATAGATAAACTGTAAACTTGAACGAATCGATCGAAACGATTCTGCTACCGCTGATTTTGGTTTTTCAAAAACCACTAAATTATTTTTATAGCTATATTTTCCAATCAATCCAAGAATAGGAATGCTGGATAAGCGCTCCACATCG
>NZ_DATJCY010000014.1:0-1923 GCF_035577925.1 Gelidibacter sp.
AATAAAAAGGAAACTAACAGCTCTCTGCCAATTAATTTGTACCAATCGGATAATTGAATTTCGCCCAGGGCTAGATAGCGAATCATCAGTGTGGCAGATTGCGAACCCGCATTACCGCCACTATCAATCAATAATGGTAAAAAGAATACCAAGGCAACAAATGATTGAATGACATCTTCAAAACTTGCGAGTGCCGCTCCTGAAAAAACATTCATGAACACTAAGAGAACGAGCCAAACAATTCGGTTCTTATAAAGGTTGAAAATTCGTTCTTTTAACGGGTTTTTACCAGCGTTTTGAACCGATCCGAATTTATGGAAATCTTCTGTGGATTCTTCTTCGATGACATCCATAATATCATCAAAGGTAACAATACCCAAAAGCAGACCTTCTTCACTTAAAACCGGTAAGGCGACACGATCATAATCCTTAAAAACTTGAATGGCCGTTTCTTGATCGTCTAAAACATTTAATGAAACAAACCGGTTGTCAATAATATTGGCAATCAATTCATCTGGATTGGCAAAAATCAAATCCTTAATATCTATATCATCAATAAGTTTTTGGTCTTCATCAATAATATAAATAATGTTTAAAGTTTCTGAATGTTTTCCATGTTTTCTAATATGTGCAAATGCTTCGGCTACTGTAAAATCAGTTCTTATGGCTATAAATTCGGTGGTCATTAATCGACCAATACTATCTTTTGGATAGCTTAACAATTGAACGGTAATTTTTTGCTCTTCGGGTGCTAATATTTGTATTAATTTCTGAGCAATATCTTCTGGCAAATCTTCAAAAAATGCAGTTCTATCATCTGGTTCAATATCATTGAGCAAGCGTGCCAGTTTTTTGGAATTTTCAGCCAAACCTTCAATAATCGCTCCTTGTTCAGAATGGTCGAGCATCTTAAAAACCTCTTTGGCTTGCTGTCTCGACAATAATCTAAATACAATTATTTTATTGGTTTTTGAATAACCTTCAACTAAATCAGCGACTTCAATGGCATCCATTTCTTGTAACAATTGTATTAATGTGCGCCATTTTTTGTTATTAATAAGCTCGAGACAATTTGTTTTAGTTGCTATCATACCTGATGTTTTATGGTTGATTATAAGATGATCTTTTAAATAATAGGCCTACAAAAAAATAACATGGATCCTTATGGGAAGGAACACTTTGTTTTGAGTTTAGAGACTGCAAAAGTAGGTTTTATCTTTCGTTTTACGAAGTTCTTAATTTTGTTCACTTTAATGAGAGGTCAGATTTTTGTATCTTATAATGTTACCTGCTTTAAGGTACAATTATATATTTTATATTACTTAATTTTGAGTATTCTAAATTAATGATTTCCGTGAAAAAAATACTAATTGTTGAAGATGATCCAGAGTTGAACAGAAATTTGAAAGATGCGTTAACCGCTGAAAATATGCAGGTTGAAACTGTTTATGATGGTTTATTGGCTGAGAGAATTCTCAAAAAGCAACATTTTGATTGTATTTTACTGGATGTCAACCTGCCAGGTAAAAACGGTTTTGATTTAGCTCAGGATTTTAGGATGCACAACACTTCTACACCAATATTAATGATTTCGGCATTTTCTGAATTGGAAGATAAAGTGCAAGGTTATGAAATGGGGGCCGATGATTATATTACCAAGCCATTTTATATGCGCGAACTGATTTTAAAAATCAATTCACTCATAAAAAGAAGCCAGAATGTTTCTGTAGAAAATACCCAAAACAGAATAATCATTGCTGGCGATCTTCAATTAAATACAAGATTGAAAGAAGTTAGCCGTCAAGGAATCGATATTATATTAACACCACGAGAATATCAAATTCTTGAAAAACTTCTGGAATCTAAAGGTGAAATCGTTTCCAAACAAACGTTGGTGCAGCAAATTTGGGGAAAGTCTTTTGA
>NZ_DATJCY010000015.1:0-2300 GCF_035577925.1 Gelidibacter sp.
GCAGAAAATAAAAAATCAGAAACTGATGGAGTTTTATAGCCAAGTGGAAACGATTAACGGAAAATCCAATACTTTGGGTACTTACGAACTCTATTTTGGGGATTATAAAAAAATGTTCAGTGCACCAGAAAGCTATAATCGCGTTACCGTAAAGGACATCCAAGATGTTGCAAATAAATATTTTTCAAAAAGCAATAGGACGGTGGGCATTTTAAAATCGAATGTTGAAAATTAAGAAATGGATCTGATGAAAAAAATACTTTTAAATATACTGGTCGTGTTTGCAATGCCTGCAATGGTCATGGCGCAAACCTTTCAATTGCCTAATTATACGTCGTTTACATTGCCCAATGGTTTGGTGGTGAATTTGATGGAACAACATGATGTTCCGGTGATTGCGCTTTCGGTTATTTTACCGGCGGGTTCTATTTATGACGGTGAAAAATCAGGTTTGGCATCACTTACTGCCGATGCCTTAAAACTGGGAACAAAAAATTATTCCAAAACGCAATTGGATGAAGCGCTCGATTTTGTAGGAGCAAATATAAATGCGTATGCAAGTAAGGAATATGCATTGCTAAATGCAAAATTCGCTTCTAAGGATAAAGAAAACATCTTGAATATTGTTAAAGATATTCTACTTTATCCAACGTTTGACGAGGCAGAATTTGAGAAAGAAAAAAGCCGTGCGCTGGTTGGAATAGAACGTCAAAAAGAAAGTCCACGAAGTATTATCCAGTCTTATTTTGATGTTTTGGTTTATGGCAATCATGTTTATGGCAATATTCCGCAAGGAACTGCTGCCACATTAAGTGCTTTAACAACGTCAGATTTAAGAGCGTTTTACACTAAAAACTATGTGCCAAACGGATCGGCTTTAAGCGTTGTGGGCGATTTTTCGAGTAAGGATATGAAAAAGACGATTACCAAACTGTTTTCAGAATGGAAGAAATCATCGGGAACAACAGCCAATTTAGCGTCGCTAGCACTTCCTGATCTGTCCGAATCAAGAGTATTATTGGTCAACAAAGACGATGCTAAGGAATCGACATTTTATATCGGATCACAAGGAATTAGCCGGAATAATCCCGATTTCGTGGATATTTCAATTATAAACACCTTATTTGGCGGCCGATTTACATCGATGTTGAATGATGAATTACGAGTCAATTCTGGATTGACTTATGGTGCCAGAAGCCAATTTAATGCTTTAAAGTATGGCGGATCATTTAACATTTCGACATTTACGGCTAATGAAACTACCGAAGCGGCATTAGATAAAACTTTTGAGGTTATCAATGCTTTGCACGCCAAAGGTTTGGACGAAGCATCTTTGACGTCTGCCAAAAATTATGTCAAAGGACAGTTTCCTCCAAAATACGAAACCGTATCACAATTATCAGGACTTTTGAGCGATATGTTCTGGTATGATTTGGATAAATCCTATATCAATAATTTTCAGAAAAAAGTAGATGAACTGGATTTGAAAAAAGCCAATGAGATTATTAAAACCTATTTTCCGAAGGAGAATTTTCAAGTGGTTTTAATCGGAAAAGCTTCAGAAATAAAAGAGATTGCTAAAAAATATGGAAAAGTTATCGAGACAGAAATCAATACCTATCCGAAGAGATAATCTGCCGACTTAAATTTTAATATACTTATCCTAAAATAGACTAAGGACGGTTAGACGTAGGATATTAGGACAAAAAGTATCGAAATAGCTGTTCTTATTGTGAAAGCTGACACAGTCATACATCTTATGTCCTTTCGTCTTATGTCATATTAGAGCCTTAGGTCATTTTGCGGACAATCATAAATTTTAATATCAACTGATTACTTCTAATTTTAAAAAATGCGCATAGACCTCAGTTTTATGCGCATTTGTTTTTTATGAACTTCTCTAAAAATCATCCATAAAAAAACTTCCCAAAACCATATCATGGCTTAAGGAAGCTTCTTTATAATGTTCAAAATTATTGTTTTTCAGTGGCGTATTTTTTACCTAATTCCGTCAACATTTCATTGCTCATTTTTTGAAGATCGAACTCATGTTTCCAGTCCCAATCTTTTCTTGCAAGGCTGTCATCTATTGACTTTGGCCAGCTATCGGCAATTTGTTGTCTAAAATCAGGATTGTAAGTAATGCTAAAATCTTTGATATGGTTTTTGATTTCGGCAGCAATTTCTTTCGGCGTAAAACTCATTGCTGCCAAATTATAGGACGATCGGATCGATAAGTTTTCTGCCGGAGCATCCATAATCTGAATGGTCGCTTCAATAGCATCATCCATAAACATCAT
>NZ_DATJCY010000016.1:0-3240 GCF_035577925.1 Gelidibacter sp.
ATCTTTTTACAAAATCACCTATGAAGCAGAATACAATTCAGGCTCTGCTAATAACGTGTATTATTGGGCAGATGGTTACTCGTTAATCAATCGAGCCAATTTAATAATTGAAGGCGTAACTAATGCAGCAGCTGAAGGAATCATTACCCAAGAAGAAGCTGATGATTATATTGGACAAGCTAAATTTTTTAGAGGCATTACACTTTTTGAGTTGAACAAAATGTATAGCCGTCCATACTCATTAGATCCTAATGCCTTAGGAGCCATTATTAGTGATACGCCTGTTAACACTGAAGAAGGGCTAGAAAAAGCCAGAGCTACTGGTCGCTCTAAAGTCTCTGAAGTTTATGAATTCGTACTGAATGATCTGACTGAAGCTGAAAAAAAGATTAAAGGCTTACATTGGTCGGATGAATTACACGTCTCGAGCGATGCCGCTATTGCCTTTAAAACTCGTGTCTACCTTCACATGAGAGATTGGCCTAATGTTATTGCAGAAGCCAACAAACTCGATGGTAAATATGCCTTGACAGAAGCGCCTTCCGGAGTATTTGATCAAAACTTAGGCAATGGGGAGACCATTTTTTCTATTGAACAAACAGGAAACTCAAATGCAGGTGTAAACGGTGCACTTGGCTCTCAATATGGACGTAGAGAGTTGGTGGCCATTAGCCCAATAATCTGGAACAATGCAGGCTGGCTGAATGATGATAAAAGAAGAGCTACCGTTGATATTGATGCTCTAAAAGCAGAAAACCCAAAATACGAATTCGATCCAATGAGTTCAGAAGGCATCTTCGTTCGTAAATCTGGTAAAGTACTATATACTAACAAATACCGTGACTACAGTACCTTGTCAGATAAATCACCTCTCATCCGTTACGCCGAAGTTTTACTAAATAGATCAGAAGCTTTGGCTAGAACTGGTAAATTAGATGATGCTTTAAATGACCTAAATAAAGTTAGAGATCGTGCATTGGCCAATCCAACGGCACAATCCTATAAAGCCTCAGATTTAGCAACTGATAAAAGCATGGTCGAAGCTATTATATTAGAGCGTCGGATCGAATTCTTAATGGAGGGAAATCGATACAGTGATATCCATAGATTACAAAAAGACGATTTAGCTCCTATTGATGGTATTCCTGCTAAAGTTGAAAATGGAAAACCGATAGGCTATGATGCTGCATCAGGAGTTATGCCAACCAACCTAGTTGTGAAAGGGATTCCTTATGATGATTTCAGATTTATATGGCCAATACCAAACACAGAAGAAGCTAATAACCCAGGAGTAAAAGGACAACAAAACCCTGGTTATTAATCAAATATTAGAGTAGCATTAATATGCATCCGCCTTGAGAGATCTTTCAAGGCGGATGTTTTTTTAATCAACATCGGATTTAAATCAGAAAAATCTAAAATAAACTTTATAAATCAACTACCTATTCCTCCAAAAGAAAGGTGTCAGGATAACCAAAACGGTAAACAGTTCCAAACGCCCGATAAGCATTAAAAAGGAAGTCCACCATTGGGCTAATGGCGGCAAGGCCGAGTAGTTATTAACCGGACTGAATTGCCCAAGTGCAGGGCCCGTGTTTCCCAAACATGAGGCGGCCAAGCCAACAGAAGACTCAAAATCAATGTCAAACATTGAAAAACCCAAAGCACCAACAATAAACGAAATCATGTACAGAATAAAAAATCCAAGGATATTATACACCACCTCACCCGATATAGCTTTTGAATTATAGCGCACTGGCAAAACCGCATTAGGATGAAGGGCTCGTTTAAATTCTAAAAATCCATTTTTTATCAATATCAAATGGCGTACGACTTTTACCCCACCCGAGGTACTTCCCGCTGAGGCCCCTAAAAACATCATACCAAAAAATAGTACGGTCAAAAAGGGTGTCCATAACGTGAAATCGGCACTAATAAATCCCGTGGTTGTGATCACACTCACTACTTGGAACAAGGCGTGCCTAAATGCACTTTCAACCTTCCCCAAAACCATGGGATGATTGAGTGTGGAAAGTGATAAATCTGCCCTAAAATAAATGATCAATGCAGTAATGATCGTAAATGCAGCTATAAACCTAACGTACCATTGCAGCTCTTCATCTCCCAATACTTTCTTTATTTTTCCTTTAAAGAGATAATAGCTCAATACAAAATTGACGCCCCCAAAAAACATGAAAACGACAAGAATGTACTGAATGATTGGTTGGTCATTCCAATAAGCTACACTCGTGTTCTTTGTGGAAAACCCGCCCGTAGCCAAGGAACTCATGGCATGATTAATAGCATCAAAAAAAGACATCCCTGCTGCTTTCAACAAAATGGCTTCTGCTAAAGTATATCCAAAATAAATAAACCATAGCCGCTTTGCAGTATCTGTTATGCGCGGATGTAGTTTATCGGTATTTACCACGGGAGCTTCAGCGGAAAACAACTGCATACCGCCGATACCCAATAATGGCAAAATGGCAACAGCCAAAACAATGATACCCATACCACCGATCCACTGGGTCATACTACGCCAAAACAAAACACCTTTGGGCACTGCCTCAATATCATTTATGATAGTAGCACCAGTAGTAGTATAACCCGACATGGTTTCAAAAAAAGCACTGGTAAAACTAGGAATTACTCCAGTGGCCAAATAAGGCAAGGCACCAGAAATTGCCATAACGATCCATCCAAAAGCGACCACAATATAACCTTCGCGCTTGTTCATCACTTTGGTGTGCGCTTTTGAGAGAACCATTAAAACCACACCGGCCAATAGCACGACCAGTCCCGAAACCAGCAATTCAAAAGTAACGCCATCGCGATAAAGAAAACTCACCAATGCGGACAGTAAAATGAAACCACCATTGAAAAGCAGTAATAACCCGAAAAAATAAAAGATTATTTTGAAGTTAAGTTTCATGTTCTTTTTAAAATCCAATGCTATTGGTTAAAATCATTTTGCATAAAAAAACGGAGCTCCACGCTTTGCAACTTTAATCCAGCTTGGGAGATTTCCATGCACATATTACTTCTTAAAAGAAAAGCCGTTCAACAGCCGTTATGGCCTTAGGAAGGCAACATACTACAACCCGATCGCCTTCCTGCACCCTAAAATCGCCCAAAGGAATAAAGCCTTTGCCATTTCTTATAACACCTCCCATGATGGCCGAACGCGGAAAATCCAAATCCTTAATGACTTTGTTCGTAATTTTTGATCTGGTTTTGACC
>NZ_DATJCY010000017.1:0-5020 GCF_035577925.1 Gelidibacter sp.
TTGATCATTTCGGGTTGTCCTGCTTTTAATTCGGTGATAAAATCAGACATGATGTTCTTCTCGACCTTAAAAAAAGAAAAATCGGCGTTTTTCAATTGTCCAATTGTAGCTTTCAAATCCTGATATTTTTGCCAATCTAAAACAGCATTTTCACTTTCGGGGCTTAAAATATAATCGGTATAATCAAGTTTTTCAATATCTGCCGCAGTAATTACAGATGATTTTTCTTGATCTGTATGAGTGATCATTTCGGCCTTTGGCTCAGATTTACATCCCAAAAAAATTAAGAAACCCAATAGAAAGAGCTGTTTCATAGCACGAATAGCATTTTGAAAATAGAGAATTAAAATCCAAAGATAAATAAACTAAAGGGATCTGCCTTTGTCAGCAATTTTTTTGACATAAAATAGTTTTAAGGACAAGCCTTTTGCTTCACATTTTCTATCTTGGCTAAAGTATTTACAGACACCTATGAAATCATCTAACAGAAAAATCACGATTAAGGTCATTTTTGGCTATATCGCTCTTGGGATATTGGCCGCCATTTCGGTAGGATTGGTTTTTTCTGAATTGGGCAATTTTACAGCAACTCAAACCGATGATCTCAAAGAACGTCATAAACTCATAAAAATAAGTGGGCTTGTTGCCGATATCTACGAAAATGAAAGCTTGGCCAAAGCGGCACTCCAACTTAACACCCAAGAAAAATACAGCGCTTATATTTCGCAAAATGACACCTTGATTTCCACGATTGATACCCTTATGGTTTTGGTAAATAACACTTACCAAAAAGCACTGTTAGACAGTGTTAAAGTGATTTTTGTTAAAAAACAAGAAGATTTATATCAATTAAGGCGACTTAAAGACAATAGTAATTCTGAAAAATATATTGAACAAACCATTGCCAAACTAAAGTCCATTGATCCTATTTTGGGAAAATTCACCTTAGAAGATTATGTCGAAAACCCAAGTACCGCCGATCCTAAAACCAGGGAAATTATGGAGCGTGTGGTCAAAAGTTTGAATGAACTGACCGCCAAGGATTCCATTAAAAAAGTGGATCAAAAAAAAATAGATTCCATTGTGACAACATCACGTGATATGCTCAACAAAACCCAAAAGGAATTTGCGGCACAGCGCCAATCCTTAATGATAAAAGAGCGCGAACTGATTGAAAACGATCTGACAACCTCACGTCAATTACGGAATTTGCTCCGCACTCTGGAACGCGACATGACCACTTCATCACAAAGTCTTATTGAGCAACGTCAAAAAATATTAGACCGAAGCACGACGATTATTTCATTGGCAGCAGTGGTCAGTTTTATTCTGGTCATTATTTTTTCCATAGTCATTTTGAGCGATTTTTGGAAAAGTCAGGAATACCGTGATGAACTCGAAAAATCCAATGCCTATACCAATTCGTTATTAAAAAGTAGAGAGCAATTGATCAACATGGTGAGCCATGATCTCAAATCGCCATTGAGCACCATTTCTGGATATAGTGAATTGCTCCACAAAACAGCACAGAACAGCAAAGAAGAAAATTATCTGGACCACATTAAAAACGCATCCAACTATATGACCCAATTGGTGGACGATCTTTTAGAATTTTCGAAGTTGGAAGATGGTCAGATTACGATTGAAATGGTCCCTTTTTGCCTAAACGATATTGTAAAAGAAACCAGTGCCAACATTAAAGCCGTACATGACCAAAAACCTATTCAATTGCTGTTAGAACTAGATCCGGCGCTTGATATTGCGATTGCTTCCGATCCATTTAGAATCAATCAGATATTGTACAATCTTATTGGTAATGCCTATAAATTTACGGATAAAGGCAACATTACGGTCAGCACCAAATTGGAAACCAAAAACCGAACGTACAGTGCCGTCATCCAAGTTTCAGATACGGGAATTGGCATTAGTAAAGAAAAACAACAAGATATTTTTAACGCCTTTACACAAATTAGTCAAAACAACAGATCAAAAGATTCGGGTTTTGGATTGGGATTAGCGATTTCTAAAAAATTAGTAAGCCTGCTAAAAGGACAATTAAATTTACAGAGTAGTCCTGGCAAAGGAAGCACATTTGAAGTCTCTTTTCCAGTGAAACTTTCCGGTCAACCTTTAGAAGAATTAACGCCTACACCTAGCAATTCGCATTTCAAACTCAACGTTATAATTGTAGATGATGATGTATCGTTACGCCAACTTTTGGTTGATGTTTTAGGACAATACGACGTTTCGACCTCTACTTTTGAAGATGCTAAAGCGGCACTTTCAGCGTTGGATGATCTACCTTATGACCTTATTATTACAGACATCCAATTGCCAAAAATGAATGGTTTTCACTTTATGGAAACTGTAAAAAAAATGCCCTCCTACCAACAACAGCCCATTATTGCGATGACGGGCAGAACCGATATTGATACCGAAGAATACCTGAACAGTGGCTTTTCTAAAGTGGTATATAAACCATTTAAAACCCATATGTGGCTTGATATTTTAACTGAACTTTTTCCTGATCGGATTACGCAAATTAAAAAAGAAGAAACCAATAAACACACCTTTTACCATTCGGAATACTTTGATACCACATCAATTGCCGGATTTCTAAATTATGACGAAGAGGCCCTAAAATCACTTTTAGAACTGTTTTTAAACGATACGAAAAAACATATTGCAGAACTAAAAACAGCTCAGCAACAAAATGACATAGAAACCATTAAACATCTTAGCCATCAAATGCTGACCATGTTCAAACAGTTAAATGCAACTTCGGTCGTACCAATATTAGAAGTTTTTGAACATGCCACAATTATTGACGATGATCTTTTTGCTACTTTGAATGTAAAGCTTAAAGCATTTTGTGAAGATATTGAAACTTATATCAGTCCAAATCGTACTCTTTAAGTTTGTTATAAAGCGTTTTTCGCGAAAAGTTGAGCAATTTTGCCGCTTTTGTTTTGTTGTTATTGACTTCTTCGAGCACTTTTAAAATCAATTTTTTTTCATTGGTTTTTGCCGAAAAAGAATCGGGTGAATTTTCGGTTTTAGGTGCTGCAGACAATTCAAAAGGAAGCACTTCTTTTTGGATCACTTCGCCCGTAGTCAATAAGGTAGCGCGTTTTATGACGTTTGAAAGTTCGCGTAAATTTCCCGGCCACGAATAGGTTTGGAATATATTTAATACTTCCGGCGAAAAACCAATAATGGATTTGTTCAATTGCTTATTGGCATTCTCTAAAAAGAAATCCGCAAAAAGAATCAAATCATCACCGCGTTCTTGAAGATTGGGCACTTTTATAAAAAACTCATTCAGCCGGTGGTAAAGATCTTCTCTAAAATCGCCTACTTCAACAGCTTTCAGCAAATCTTCGTTGGTAGCGGTCAACAATCGGATATCGACTTCAATTTCGTCATTGCTGCCAATTGGTTTGATGCGTCGTTCCTGAAGTGCGCGCAACAACTGAATTTGGTTTTCGTAAGTTAAATTTCCTACTTCATCCAAAAACAAAGTACCACCATTAGCGGCTTCAAAATGGCCTATTTTATCATTGATAGCACCTGTAAACGATCCTTTTTTATGTCCAAAAAATTCGCTGGCTGCAATTTCTTTCGGTATGGCGCCACAATCGACAGCAATAAACGGTCTGCTTTTTCTAGTACTTTTGAGATGGATCGCTTTGGCGACAACTTCCTTACCCGTTCCGCTTTCGCCAGAAATCAAAACCGACATATTGGTGGGCGCCACAAGATTGATATGGTTGTACAATACTTTAGAAGCTGCACTGATACCCGCTACAAAATCATGTTCTTCCTTAGATTGGGTTTTTGATGGCGTAGAAATTGTACTTTGTGGATGTTTACTTTCCGTTTTTTCATTCAAGGCATTTTTAACCACTTGAAGCACTTCTTCGGGATTAAAAGGTTTTGAAATATAATCAAAAGCGCCATCTTTCATGGCTTTTACGGCGGTTGATACTTCGGCATAACCGGTCATCAAAACTACCGGAATGGAAGTATCTTTTACTTTGATATGGTTGAGTAAGGCAAGGCCGTCACCATCGGGAAGCCTGAGATCTGCAAAAACCAAATCGAACGTTGTATCCTTTACTTTTGATTTGGCATCTGCAAGCGTATAAGATTGTGTTACCGAATGATGGTGCCGCTCCAAAAAGCGTCTTAGCATTTCAGAAAAACTGACATCATCTTCCACTAACAGAATCTTACTCATAGTTTGATCATTTTTACAAAAATATCAACTTAAACCCAGTTAACCCTTTAAATAAAACATAAAAAAAGGACGTTTTCTTGAAAACGTCCTTTTTCTGCATGAATAAGTTCAAAAACTAATCTTTTACAATCCAGTTTCCATCCTTATCTGCATATACTGTTAACGCCGCTCCATCAACAGTAATCTCCAATTTGTATTCTTGCTTATGGTTTACATAAGCCTTATTAAGAGTGGCGGATTTATAGTCGGTCGCCAAAGCATCTTTTACAGCTTGCGGAATGGCCGTAGTTTTTATTTCCTTATAATCATCCTGTACAGTTACAGTGATGATATCTAAATGATTTTTGTCAAACGTCGAGGTCGCAAATGTTGATAAACTTCCTAATGCTACTGCTGTTACTAAAACTATCTTTTTCATGATCTTCAAAATTTTAAGGGTTATTATTATTTGATAATCTAAAAAGAAAAAAATGTGCCAGCGTTGTTTATAACCATGAAAACTAATTATAATTAACTAGTTATCATTTAATTACCTTGTTTTTAAGTTGTTTTATAAATTTATAAAAACTGTGTAAATCATACCTTGTAGGAAACTTTTTGTATAAATACTACACGGTTTTAAAAATTATTTGCAGCCAGCCAAACGAAGATAAAATGGCATTTTCTACACTTTGGATAATTTATTGAAAGCTGACAAATTGAAGACCATGTAGTTAATGTCTAATTACAATGCTATCTTTCTTAACCATTTTTAAGCTGTTATTTTCCTCTATTTCATAA
>NZ_DATJCY010000018.1:0-6515 GCF_035577925.1 Gelidibacter sp.
TGGTGCGATCGATTCTTTTTTCTTCAGTACAATTTCTGGCATTCCTTTTAACGCAAATAGAAATTTGTCGTCGTCCAATACTTCGAATTTATTAATGTTTTCAGGCATTAATTGTTCGAAATTTTTAATGTCTGATAGGAAGTCAAAGACTTCTTGCGGACTTTTCTGGAGATTAACTTTTGGTGATTCTAAATTCATTGTTTTGCTTGTATTGTTCCGTTTTTAGACATTGCTCTAAATGGATGGAGGTTTATGTTTTTAAAATGTTAAGTTGTTTTATGGTGTCCATTCACTAATTAACAACTTCACATGATTCACTCAAGAAGCATTCCATTCACTAGGATTAGCATTCCAGTCTGCCAAAATTTCTTGTTCTTTTGAAGTAATATAATTCGTGTCTAAGGCTTGTTCCAAAAGAGATTCGTAGTTGCTTAAGGTTTCCAAAGTGATGTTGGCTTCTTTAAAGTTGTTTTTTGCAACATCAAATCCGTATGAAAAAATAGCCACCATACCTTTTACGTTTACTCCGGCGTCTTCAAGTGCTTTAACAGCGTTAAGACTGCTTTTGCCAGTGCTTATCAAATCTTCAACGACCACCACATTCTGGCCTTTTTCAACATGGCCTTCAATTTGGTTTTGTCGGCCATGGCCTTTTGCTTCAGGACGAACATATACAAATGGCAGTCCCAAGTATTCGGCGACCAAAATACCAATACCAATGGCACCCGTAGCTACACCAGCAATAACGTCAGGTTTACCATACGTTTGCTCAATGTGCTTGGCCATGATTTCACGGACGTAATTACGTATTGGCGGATAGGACAGGATTATCCGGTTATCACAGTAAATTGGAGATTTCCAACCAGATGCCCATGTAAATGGTTCGCTAGGTTGTAGTTTTATCGCATGGATCTGCAATAGCAGTTCAGCGGTTTTCTTAGCAGTTTGTTTGTTGAGGGTCATGATGCAAAATTAAACAATTTTATAGATTTTGAAATTAAAAACTCGGTGAAAATATTTTTTAAAAGGTCGTCGGTCAATTAAAATATTATATTTTTACCAATCCAACCTTTTATAAAAGCCATGGCGCACAAAATTTTTGTTAATGACAAACCTATCATTTTGACGACAAGAGTCAAAAAGGAAAAGCATTTCAAAAACTACTTAATGAGTACTATAAATATAGGAAAAGTTATCAGAGAACTTAATAATACCGATCTTGAAGGTGTTATGGTCATTGGTAAAAACAAAGACAAGCTCTTGAAATCCTTTCTTAAAAAACTGCCTAATGTTGTGGCAGGAGGTGGCAAAGTCTTTAATGATAAAGGTGAAATTCTCTTTATTTACCGCAATGATAAATGGGATTTGCCAAAGGGAAAAATCGAAGATAATGAAAGTATTGAAGATACTGCATTGCGAGAGGTGGAAGAAGAAACTAAGGTAAATGGTTTAAAAATTGTAAAACCTCTGCAAACAACCTATCATATTTTTAAGCGCAATGGTCGTCTTCAACTAAAAATCACTTATTGGTTTGAAATGACTTCAAGCTATAACGGCATTTTGGAACCACAAGAAGAAGAAGGCATTACTAAAGTAGCATGGCTTAATCCGGAGCAGATTAAGAAAGCTATGGAAAACTCTTATGCGAATATTAAGCTTTTAGTATAGAAAACACTTTTTTTTAAACTTTAAATTATAAGTTGTGAGTCATTCATAATTAAAAAGTTTAGGTTTCTAAAATCAGCTAAATTAAACTAAATTTGTGGCTATAAAATCACTTCAATATGCATCAAATTACCAATACTATCTTAATGATTCGTCCTGTGAATTTTAGGATGAATGAACAGACGGCTGTCAACAATTATTTTCAGGAAGATTTGGATATCCAGAACTCGGAAATCAATAAAAAAGCGCAGCATGAATTTGATGTTTTTGTTAACAAACTTAGAGCTGTTGGCGTCAATGTTATTGTAGAAGATGATATTTTGGAAAATGATACACCAGATTCTATTTTTCCAAATAACTGGGTGAGTTTTCATGAAAATGGTGATGTAGCCCTTTATCCAATGTTTGCCGAAAATCGTAGAAATGAGCGTCGTGAAGAACTTTTTTCAAGATTAGAAGACGAAGGATTTGAAATTAACGACATCATGGATTATACAAGTGCTGAAGAAGATGATATCTTCTTGGAAGGTACTGGAAGTATTTTAATGGATCGTGTAAATAAAAAGGCCTACTGTGCCTTATCAGCACGGGCCGATGAAGAGTTGTTCATAGAATTCTGTGAAGATTTTGATTATTTTCCTGTGATTTTTACGGCGTATCAAACGGTCGATGACCAAAGATTGCCCATTTACCACACCAATGTGATGATGTGCCTAGCAGAAACTTTTGCCGTTATCTGTTTGGACAGCATTGATGATAAAAAAGAACGTAAAAATGTGGTGAACCATCTCAAAGAAGATGGCAAGGAAGTGATTGCGATCACCGAATCACAAATGCATCAATTTGCTGGTAATATGCTACAAGTTAGAGGTACAGATGATAAACGTTATTTGGTGATGAGCAAAGCAGCGCATGATAGTTTGACCAGTTCCCAAATTTCAAAATTAACAGCGCATTGCGATATTCTTTATAGCGATCTGGAAACCATAGAAACTTGTGGTGGCGGTAGTGCGCGTTGCATGATGGCCGAAGTGTTTTTGCCAAAAGCAAACAAACCTAAAATGTCGAAAGTCTAAAGGGAAAAGCTCAAATGTGAATTTTAAATTCAATTGGATCCCATTGTGTCATAAATTAGTTTGCTTAAAGATGGTTTTGTCTATTGTAAACTTTTAGAATTCTATTACTTCGCTTCCGTTTTGGTTTTCGGAAGTTCGACGTAAAATTTACTGCCTACGTTTTCTGTGCTTTCCACCCAGATTCGACCATGGTTTAGTTCTACTAATTCCTTGCAAATGGTCAACCCCAGTCCTGTGCCTTTTTCATTTTTCGTGCCAATGGTCGTAAAATTGTTGTTTTTGAAAAGTTTACCAAGATTTTCTTTTGAAATACCAACACCAGTGTCTTCCACACAAATTAATGATTTGCCATTGTGTGTTTTATTTGAGATGGTAATAATATCGCCCACACGGCTGAATTTTATAGCATTCGTAATAAGGTTTTGAATGATAATTTCGACCATGCTCTTATCGGCATATACAAATTCCCGTTGCGATTCGTCAATGATAACAATTCGTTTTTGATCTATTTTTTGTTCCACAAGATTGATTTTATCATGGAATACCTCTTGGATATTGAAAGTCTCTGGATTAGATTCCAGATTTTGCATTTGTGATTTTGACCAATTCAACAAATTAAATAATAGAAGTGATGCGTTATTTGCATTTTCACTTAATTCCGGAATCAGTTCATCAAACTCCTGATTGGAAATACTGCCTTCTTTCAGCAAATCTAAAAACCCTTTGATGGATGAAATGGAGTCTTTTAAATCATGTGAAACAATTGAAAATAATCGATCTTTAACACTATTGATTTCTTCAAGATTAAGTTTTTGTTCTAAAATAGCATCATTTTGAAGTTGGATTTGAATGTTTTTGTTCTTCAGTTCCTCAGTATATTTAATAGTGCTTTTTCTTTTCTGATAAATCAAAAGTAAGAAGGTCAGAACGATCAAAAAAGCAACAATCAATCCGTATGAAAGTAGTTTTAAATTTTTAACTTGATTGGTGTTGGTTGCTGGTTCTTCTGCTGGAAGAATCTGATTTTCAACCGGTAGATCTATCACAATACTTTCTTCAATAGAATCTGTATTGGTTGGAAGTTTTGGTTGGTTTTCGCGTTCGAGTTGTTGTTTTAAGGTAAAATATTCCCGTTGCCATTTGTAGGCATTTTGGAATTTACCTTTGGTAGAATCCAAGGCCATTAAAAGCTTGTAGTTTTTTAACAGTTCTTCGGAATTTCCAATTTTTTTAGCCAAATCATGTGCTTCATAAATTTGGTTTTCAGCAAGTTTCAGGTTGTTTTTGTCAAGATTAAGATGACTAATAGAGTTTAAGGCTCTTAAAAGACCTTCTTTGTCATTGGTTTTCCGGTTGTATTTTAAACCTTGTACCAAATATTCGGCAGCTTTGTCATAATCTTTGAATTTCAAATATTCTTCACCAATGCGCGGAAGTACTTCACCTCGCAGTGCTTGATCGGTTTTAGGGTCGATCATTCCTAAAACTGCTTCATAATATTCAATGGCCTTTCGGTGTTCTTTGCGTTCTGAATAGAGCCTTGCAATGTTTTTTGTAGAAATTTTAATACCCGAACTGTCTTGAAAACGCTCTCTTATGGTTAACGCTTTTATGTTAAACTCGAGTGCTTTGTCTATTTGATGGGTTTTGGAATAGGCTTCAGCTAAATTGTTATAAGCAACACTTAGATCTTCATAGAGATTTTTATCCTCAAAAATTTTTATTGCAGCCAAGGAGTTGGTCAATCCCGCTGCGTAATTTCCTCGATTGATTTCGATCATGCCTATTTGATTGCTGACATTGGCAATACCTACGGCATCTTTTAATTCAACATATAGCTTTTTGGATTTATCAAAATGATCCATGGCATTGTAATAATCATTTCTACCGGCATAAATAAGTGCCTTGTAATAGTTGGCTTCGGCCACACCTTTTGGGTAGTTTAATGACGATGAGAGTTGGTCCGTTTCCGAAATGTATAAAAGGGCCTTTTGATATTCCTTGGCTTTGTAAAGCGCTTTGATAAGTTGAATGGATGTGTCAACCTTAGAAGTGTCCTGGTTTTGATAAGCTAATTGTACAGAAAGGCTGTCTATCTTTTTGGTTTGTGAGTGACCAGAAAAGATAGCAAAAAACGCAGCTAAGACGATTAACCGTTTCATTAATTTGCAATTAGTTATAAAAGTTGATGTGATTAGAGCTTGCCTTGAGGGAGAGGGTGGCACGTTCACAGTTACAATAACATTACTGTTAAGGATTTTTAAATTTGGTGTATCAACGTTTTTTGGGACCTTGATCAATAGCTTCGTCAAAAATGAATAAAAGGCTTGTTAAAATCTAATTTTTGGGTTTTAATGCCAATAAATTAGATTAAGTGAAACTTGTTGTTTTTTATATTTCTCAAAAATCCGACGAACGGCAAAAATAATAGAAATATCATGTTTTTAACGATGAAATCAACATTTCTAATAAACCAAAAACCTGAAATTCTTAATAGATGGAAATCATCGATTTAAGAAACATCGTAAAATTAGAAGGTCAAAACTTATTTTTATTTCTGTCATTATAGTATGGCAATAATTTAATTAAAATTTCAATTTCTATTGTTAATGTTGTTTTTTTTGATAGTCAACAAAGGGTCAATAAGTATGCCATAACCTGGTTTTTGTACTCACATTTGCTCACCTGTCTTAATGTTTCTGAAACGATAGTGTTCTCAAAACTATTGGTGGATAATTGATTTGTATTTCTACGTTGGGGAATATTGTTTTTATAATCATCCTATTTTTTTGTTGCCGCCTATTTTACAAAACAATACGAGGTTGACGTTTAAAGATTTTAATAAAAAGGTTATCTTTGCAAGCTTAAATTAAACAGCAGATGACTCTTCAGGAAACATTATCAAATCAGGTTAAAAAAGCAGTAAATGCTCTTTTTGGGGCAACTTTGGAAACAGTAGAACTACAAGCCACACGTAGGGAGTTTGTGGGCGATATCACTGTGGTTATTTTTCCTATGCTTCGCCAAATTAAAGGGAATCCGATGCAGATTGGTGAGCAAATTGGTCAGTATCTACAAGATAGTGTGAGTGAAATAAAATCATTTAATGTTGTAAAAGGATTTTTAAATGTTGAAATCGACGCAACTTTTTATCTCGATTTTTTTGAATCTATAAAAGAGGATGATGCTTATGGATTTTCTTCACCTTCAAAAGAGGACAAAGCCATCATGGTCGAATATTCTTCACCAAATACTAACAAACCTTTGCATTTGGGGCATATCCGTAATAATTTATTGGGTTATAGTGTTTCCGAAATTTTAAAAGCCTCTGGGAAAAAAGTGTATAAAACCCAAATTATCAATGATAGAGGGATTCATATTTGTAAAAGTATGTTGGCTTGGCAACGTTATGGAAATGGTGAAACGCCTGAATCTACGGGTTTGAAAGGCGATAAACTGGTAGGGAATTATTATGTGAAGTTTGATCAGGAATATAAGAAAGAGGTCCAAACGCTAATATCCGCTGGCATAACCGAAGATGAAGCAAAAAAAGAAGCACCGATTATTATTGAAGCTCAAGAGATGCTTTTAAAATGGGAGGCTGGTGATGAAGAAGTCGTTGCGCTTTGGAAAAAAATGAACCAATGGGTTTACAATGGATTTGATGAAACCTATGACAATTTGGGTGTCGATTTTGATAAGCTTTATTATGAAAGCCAAACGTATCTTTTAGGAAAAGAGTTTGTGGCCGAAGGTTTGAAATCTGGAGTGTTT
>NZ_DATJCY010000019.1:0-1624 GCF_035577925.1 Gelidibacter sp.
AATACTTTTCAACGACCAAAGGAAATTCAATGCTCCGGTACTCTGGTATGATCTGTTCTCTTTTGTGCGGGACGCCGTTTCCGCCATCCCGCTACGCTGTCAATCCAATATGTTAATGAACTTGTCTTCTGTTTTTGTTTCCCCAGCAAACTCGTTTGCTAAGCGGGTGCAAATATAAAACCCTTTTTTGTTCCCTGCAATGTTTTTGAAAGTTTTTTTGAAAGTTTTTTCTCACCCTCCAATCCGACTTTTTAAGACACTATTTCGATGAACTCTCTCGCTCCCGGTGTTCCCGTTTTTAGCGGCTGCAAATATACAACCTTTTTTCGATCCGCAAACTTTTTTTTGAAAAAATTTGAATTTCTTTTTTCCGGGATGCCAGTGAACGTTTTTCCGCCCCTTCGGCGCACCAGGCGCCTCGTTTGCGGGGTGCAAATATACAACCCTTTTTCCTTCTGCCGCAAACTATTTTAAACCTTTTTTTGAAATAATTTTGACCAAACTGAAAATCAGAGTGTTAAAGAAACGAAAATCCACAATTAATATTACACATTATAATACTATATAATAGGTAGTCACTAAAAAGTCATCAACCATTAAAAATCAGGAACGGTATGGCAGAGCTCTTATCATATAGAATAACGTGTTGTTACTTTAAAAAACGTAGAAATTATACGATATCCCAAAGTGCATTTACTTTCTGATGCAATCAAAAAGCGCAAATCGACCGAAAAGATTATAAAAAGAAATTCCAAACGAGACCAAAACGGATTGAAAAATCACGATATGGATTATTGGGTGCAGAAAAATAATCGTATCCAGTAAATGCCGAATTGAAATGTTCGGCTTTAAGATAGATTCTGGTTTGTCTAACTTTTGCGTTGATAAAGAAATCCAATCTCGGAAAATTACCTAAAGAAGTTTGGTTTTGGACATAAAACTCACCCAGCAACGGATCATAACCATCCATATTATAATCAGAAAAATAATTGAATGTAATCCCAGTTTGCAAAAAGAGTGCTTTATCAAATAGATGATCGGAAAAATAAATAGTATTTCGAGTTATAAACTGAGGCACGTTCAAAACACCTTCGCCATTAATCACATTTTGGTACATTATAGTATTGTCTAAAGCGAACTTGCCAAAATGAAACTCTTTTGACACATTAAGTTTTAAATAATTTATTGTATTATCAGACTGAACAGGTTTGACATAATTACTTACATCCTTAGTAAAATAGGCATGGTTATTAATAGTTGTATATTCCAATTCAACCGTTGCCAATTTTTGAGACTCTACTTTAAACGCCAAGTTTTGAGTTTGAACATTTTTGAACGTACTACTATTATCCCAATTGTAATTGAGATAGTCACTTTGGTAAAGCAACATATTATAGTTGGCTTGTTTTGAACTTGAATTCAAACGGGCTATTGCTTTAATATCTGGAGTAATTTTATAGGACGCATTCAGGTCTAAAAAATGCCCGTTGAAATCACCGGAGACATTAAGTCCAAAATCCCCGTGTAAATTGAACTTACCAATTTGATTTTCGTAAGACCCTCCAATTCCAAAAACACTTCCTTTTAATCGATTCGGAATTCTTATTCCATCAATGATGGTTAC
>NZ_DATJCY010000020.1:0-2359 GCF_035577925.1 Gelidibacter sp.
GAGCAACATCCATAAGTGTTTATCAATTAGGAAACTTTGGAACCGCTCAAAAACTGCTTTGGGAATCTAAATAGAAAGTAGTGATAGCGGATTTAATTCAAACAAAAGCCTAATCATTGATATGTTTCCATATTTTTTGAAAAAAATCATCTTCATAAAGTAGTCTGTTGGTTCGCGTCGGATTTACACGATTGCTAAGAATGACCAAAAACCGATCAGTATCAGGATTTATAAAGAAGAAAGTTCCGGTAAAACCTGTATGTCCAAAATCATGTTTATGGTAAAATTCATTAGGTTTTCGTTTATCAAATCCGATGCCGCGATAAATTCCTTTTTTAGCTAAAGGCGATTTTGTGAAAACCCTTACAACTTTTGGTTTCAGGACTTGATGGCCTTTAAATTTTCCTTTATTAAGCAACATTTGAGAAATTACAGCAATGGATTCTGCATTCGAAAATAAACCCGCATTTCCGGAAATACCGCCTAAAATAGCCGCAGATTCATCATGCACAAATCCTTTAATGGTATCTTTCCTGAAGAAATTATCAATTTCTGTTGGAATGACGTTTTTTTCTGAAGTCCATGTCAAGGGATTAAATCCAATGTTAGAAATCTCAAGTTGCCTATAAATTTCATTTGCCAATTCATCCAATTTTTTGCCTGTTTTTGCTTCTAACATTTGTTGTGCAAGAATCAAATTGAGATCGCTATATACATATTTACCTCGCGGATTTATTAGCGCCGATGCCATTCTATCGGACATCTGTTTATAAAATTCGGGAGTAACCCACATGTTTTTATAAACTTGAACAAAATTCTCCTTGTTTTCAAATGAAAGAAATATAGAATCGTAAACAATATTTCGGTTGACATACATATCACCAAACTGATTGGGATAATCCTCAGATTGTTCGTTGCTTAGCAAGATCGATCCATCTGGTGTTGACAAAAGGCTGTCATAAAACGTAATACTTGCTTTGAGCCCTGACGTGTGTGTTAAAAGTTCAAATAAGGAAAGATCGGCTATAGCGGTGTTTTTATAAACAGGAACCAGATCAGCTAATTTATCATTTAAACTAATTTTATCTTTTCCAACCAAATCCATGCTAACCAGCGTTGCGCCCAAAACTTTCGATATCGAAGCTAAATCATAAACATCATTTGAAATAACTTCTTGTTGTTTTGAATAATCGTGATAGCCGTAATTTTTATTGATAAAAATAGAATCTTTATGACCCACAATAATTTGAGCACCAGGGAAAAATCCTTTTTCGAGTGCATTAGTCATCATAGAATCGATGAAAACTTCGTTTTTTATAGTATTAAAGGCATTCGTTTTGTGTTTTGCCGATTTGCAGCCAAACGCAAAAACTATTAAAAAGAGTATTAGGACACGTACAATTGTTATATTCATTTTTTTTGGATAAAATAATGATTTTTAAAAACCAGTTTAGAGCTTTTTTATTAGTCCAGTTTGTAAATACTGCCGTCAATAAGTACGGTCCAAACATTTCCTTGCTTGTCTACTGAAAACCCGTTGATACTGGAACTGCCTAAATGCAGGGTTTTTAAAATTTCGAATTTATTGGCATCAACTATGACCACCTCCCCTTTTCGGCTACCCAAATAAATCTTGTTATTAACTTCTAAGATTGGGGCAGGATTGTGTTCATATCCCATTTTTAAATCTAATAGTTGACTGTGTGCAATGAGGTTATCTTCGGTCAGTTCGAGTTCATCATTAAGTGGCAGTTTTAAAAGTTCGCCATCCATAGTCTTTGCATAAAACCACTTTCCATCTTGGCTAGTTCCCATAGATTCCCTGACTTTCCATTTGGAAGTTCTTAAAAGTGTTTTACCAGTTTCTATATCTAAAATAGTCAAATAGCGTTGTGGCGTCACAAAATAAAGCCTGTGTTTTGATGCTGCCACGTTGACGTTTCCTGCAGAAAATAAAATTTGATTGCTGTTTCCATTATTCCATTTCCAAATCAGTTTTCCAGTGTTTTTGTCCAGACAATAAAGATAACTGTCCCAAACTCCAAAAATGATTTTATTGCCATGTATTAATGGCGTTCCTTGGGAATATGACGTTGGTAATTCATTTTTCCATAGAAGTTTTCCACTTTTAGTATCCAGACCTATCAATGCTGTAGAGCTTGCAGTGTAAATTTTTTGATTTTCAACCACAGGTGATCCGACTAAAATTCCACCAACATGGGTTTCCCATTTTTTGTTGCCCGAATTCTTGTCAAATGCCAGCATATTTCCATCGATAGTGCCAACAATAAGATTGTTATTTACGACTTTCGGCGAAAAATAAATTGAGTTTTCAGTGTTTATTTTAAAATTGACCGTT
>NZ_DATJCY010000021.1:0-1839 GCF_035577925.1 Gelidibacter sp.
GAAAATAAAGTTACCCTGCTACAAATATCAGTTCCCGATAAGAAATAAAACACATGAAAAAATTGATCATATTTGATTTGGATGGCACGTTGGCCAAGAGTAAATCTCCTATTGACGACGAAATGTCCTCTTTATTAAAGACTTTGCTTGATGTAGCTGGTGTAGCCATTATTTCTGGCGGCGATTGGCCACAGTTTCAAAAACAAGTTTTGGGAAGATTGCCACAACATACAAATCTCCAAAAACTTGCTATTCTTCCCACATGCGGCACTAAGTTTTACCAATACGAAAAGGATTGGACAAAATTGTATGAAGAAAAATTTTCTGACACTGAAAGAACCAAAATCCTTAATAGTTTGAATGTAGCAGTTGCAGATGCACATCTTGATATCAATAAAACTTGGGGCGCCCAGATAGAAGACCGTGGTAGCCAGATTACTTTTTCTGCATTGGGACAGCAAGCACCTTTGGAAGCCAAAAAAAATTGGGATGGCAACTTTGAAAAACGACGAAAAATTGTTGAACCGTTAAAAAATATGCTTCCAGGTTTTTCAGTGGCAATGGGCGGAACAACGTCTATAGATATTGTAAAACCAGGAATTGATAAAGGCTATGGGATTCAAAAACTTAAAGATATTTTGCATATCGATATTTCTGAAATGCTTTTTATCGGTGACGCCCTATTTGAAGGCGGTAATGATTTCCCAGCCCGAAAAACTGGTATCACATGTATTCCCGTAAGAGATGACGAAGAAACCAAGAGAATTATTGAAACCATTATTGCATGTTCTAATCATCAATCTAAAAAATACGTGTTATGACGCCATTCAAATTACATCGTATTTGTACATTAATGCAATCAGAACCTGGAAATGCAATGGAAACTGAAGGCGTTCTCAATCCCGCGGTAACTCGTGGGCCGGATGGTGAACTTTATATTTTTCCGCGTTTGGTGGCAAAAAATAATTATTCGCGGATTGGTATTGCCAAAGTTAAATTTGACAAATCTGGAAATCCAATTGGAGTAGAGCGGCTCGGTATTGCCTTAGAACCCAAAACCGATTATGAAAAGCGGCCCAATGGTGGTGGTGGATGTGAAGATCCGAGAATTACATTTGTCAAAGCTGTTGATCATTATATCATGACATATACGGCTTATGGCCCTCACGGACCACGTATTGCAATGGCCAGATCAAAGGATCTTTTTAATTGGGAACGTATGGGATTGGTGTGTTTTACACCTTATAAAACGATCGATTTTAATAATATTGATGATAAAGATGCCAGTTTTTTTCCGGTGAATCTTCCGAGTCCACATAATCATAACTCCATTGCGATGTTGCATCGTCCACTTTTTCCAAATACAAAACCTGAAGAGACGGTTAAACTTGATGAAAACAGGGATGTTGATATCCATAAAGAAAGTATCTGGATTTCTTATTTCAATCTAAAACAAGGAAAAAACACCTCTTTACAAAATGCGAGATTCACGTCGCATTATCGTTTGGCACATCCTGTGTTTCCTTGGGAAAACTTGAAGATTGGTGGTGGAGCTCCTCCAGTTTTAACAAAACATGGCTGGTTGTTAATTTATCATGGTGTTAAGAAACACGATGAGTGTACCGATGAAATCCCTAAATATACTTATTCTGTTGGTGTTATGATTCTGTCAGAAACTGAACCTCAAAAAATACTTTACCGTTCTCCAAAACCTATTTTAGCACCAGAATTGGATGTCGAAACTATTGGCGTTGTTGGCGATGTTGTGTTTCCTACAGGAATTGATCGTCGTGACGATATCGGGCAACCCAATCGCATTGATGTGTATTATGGCATGGC
>NZ_DATJCY010000022.1:0-2319 GCF_035577925.1 Gelidibacter sp.
GTATTGTTTCCGATCACGTTAATGGCGCCTGATTTTTGACCAATGATCAAATCATTTTTTGAGGTGTTTTTAAAATTAGGATCTTCGTTAAATATAGTATTATCGTATAAAGACGTATTGGAAAAATCATAATTAGGGTTACTTCCAAACTTATCATGTGAATCAATGAATTTGATCAAAGCATTAGTAAATTTGAAATTGACATCAGCACCTTCTTCATCTTCAATCAGAAATTCAGGATTGTGATTGCCATAAATGATGCAATTGTTAAAGTTAGCAGCAGTAAGTGCATTCGTAACTGTAGTATTGTCTTCTAAAACCAAAAAGTTGTTGAGATAAAGTGCAGGAAGCTGCCTAAAGCTATTGCTCCAATAGTTGGCAATCGTGCAATGTGTAAAATTATAAGTGCCACCAAAAGTACCTGCAAAAGCAGACTGCCCTGCATTGTTGATGACAACATTTTCGGCAGTTATGGACGTGGCACGACCTAAAATTCCAAAATTGCTTGAATTATATATTTTTGAATTTTTGATGGTTAGCTTTGGGATTATGGCATTAGGATTGTTTTCTGCGAGAATTCCAATTGTAGCATTTTTAATCGTTGCAAAATTGATATCATTTTCTTTACTGCCCTGAAAAAGCCAGATGGTTCCCCATTGACCTGGAATCGTATGGAACATTGGTTCCAAACGGTCACTTTCAAAAATCACTTCATTGGCCAAGGTGGTTTGATCTGGACTAAATTGACCATTTACTTTTAAGGAAGCGTTGTTTGTAATCAACAGTCCGGAATTTGCGTGAAAATGTACTCTGGCACCTGCATCAATCGTTAGGGTTTTATGTTCGCCAACCGCTGCATAGCCATATATTACATAGGGTTTTTCATTTGTAAAGTGAAGTTCTTCATCATTTAAAAATCGACCTTGTACATTGGTTTCATCATCAATTCCATCGCCATCCACATCAAAATGCAAGGTTTCGACGACGCCTTGTGAATCTTTTGAAGGATAAATAAAAATGGCATCTTTGACCAAGGTTACTAAATCAACTTTTTGAAAATTGGCTCCGCTGTCAAACTCAATGATATCGGTATATAAAAATTGATTTTTTGACGCAGCAACCGAGTGAATATCCAAAGTCATTTCAATAAAAATATACAAACTGTCTTTTGCCAAAAGTTCGACATTTGTAAATTCTTTACCCGCCATACCATCTACATTAAGGCGGTAATTGGAGGATTGTCCTTGCCCCAAACGTAGGGAAGGTATTAGGATGTCTGTATTGCTGTGGTTGTAAACTTTTAAGTTGTAGGTGCTAGAACCTATATTGGTAAAAACAGTATCTAAGTAGACCGTATCTTTTGAAAATCTTAAATTTCCTTCGCTAGGTTGAAAATCAAAATCTTTCCGACAAGAACTCCATAAAATTAACGTTAAAATGGTTAGAATAAAATAAAGATTTCTTCTCATTGGGCAATCAAATCAGATAAGACTCAAAAATATGCCTTTTGAAATTATGAACCTCAATTTTTTAAATTAAAATACGAGAAGACCCTTTGAAACTCTATTTGGAATTGAATTAATGTTTTTTACTTTCCTTTAATATCTCTTTAAACTCTTCACTATATCTTAAAAGATGATCAATAAGATAGATGGAGTTATCAGGAAGTAAAAGTGAGAATGGGATGTTTTTTGTTTCGCAATAAGCAAAAAACAGATGTTTAAAATCTTTGGTAATACTTAAATCTAAAAGCAAAAATTTATCATTAAAGAATTTATCTTTTTTGAAAAGTTTATCAAAATCATCAGATGAAATATAGGTTTCAACAGTTTGGCGTTCACGCGGTGTTTTTCTTTTAAAAAGTTTGACAACACTTTCTCCAATGGCCATAATATCTAAAGGACCGGTATTTGCCTTTTTGTATTTGTAGCCATGCTTTTCAAAATCATTCTTAAGTTGCTTATTAAGTGTATTTGTAGCTTCAGTTCCATCCGTTGGTTTATGTGTGATAGAACCTTGAATTTCAACTTCATCTAATTCGTTTACTATTTTTTTGAGTTCAAAAACTTGAATTTCAGAAAAGTGGGAGGCATTGATCACAAATTGTTTGGTATGATGGAACAAGGAACTAAAAATAAGTGTGTCATTAACTTGAGCATAGATTTTAAAAGTGCCATCAGCAGCAGTAGAAGTGACACTTTTTGAAGTGGTATTCATTATTCTAGCACCAGATACTGGAGCTTCGGAGTCATAAACTACACCTTCAAGGTTCTGTGAAAACATGACGGTGGAACACAGTAAAAAAAGAAGGATAGTTTT
>NZ_DATJCY010000023.1:0-4849 GCF_035577925.1 Gelidibacter sp.
CGGTCAACCACATCGTCTTCTACCAAAATAGTAAATTCGTTGGTAGTAGAAACGACTTCATAAATAGCGATGCCTTCCCATGCCAAACGTTTAAATATTTGGTAATATAATCCGGTTACTTTTGAGTTGTCCGAAGGTAAACTGATGGTAATTGCTGATAATTCGGCTTTTTCTCCCAGTAAAATTTCATCCTTAAAACTATTCAGGACATTGTGTTTTTGAGATGTGGTAATGATGATATTACTTTCATAAATACCCAAGGTAAAAGCATAAAACACATTGGAATAATTATCCATGTGTTCTAAAATTTTGGATTGGCTTGTGCTCAAGGTTTTTGAGTTCTGAAAAGTGAAATCGGTCAAATTAGAACGCACCGTAATATCGCCCAAATTTTGAATAACCCGTTTTAGTTTTAATGAATTTCCAAAATCGATGGGCGGTTGGTATCGGCGCAAAGCCATCATCACGGCGCCTGATTTGACCGGTTTTTTGAGCATCTGACCAATAGGAATTACCCATTGTTCTGCCAGTGCCGAATAGTTGATAATCCCTCTGGACAAGGCTTCTTCTAAAAATGGCTGAGCCATCAATAATTCGCCAACACACGCTGAAATTGTTCTCATTTGTTAATTATATAACATTTTGTATAAAAATAGTCAAATATTTTAATTTTTATGGCAGAAAGAAAGCTTACTTCTATTTTCGCCCCATTAAAAACTAAAATTATGCTTGTTTTAAAATTTGGAGGAACATCAGTAGGGTCCATAGAAGCTATGACCAATGTCAAAAATATCATCAATGATGGCCAGCGCAAAGTGGTGGTATTATCTGCCATGTCCGGAACGACCAATGCGTTGATCACGATTGCCGATTGTATCAAGTTTAAGGAAATAGAAAATGCATTGGAGCAGATTTCGGAACTTCATGAAAAATACAAACATATCGTAAGTCAATTAATTCATCAGGAAGTGTTGAAAACAGAAGTAGAAACTTACGTGTCATCTGTTTTTGATACCCTTAAAGGAGCGGTGAATACTGGTTATTCTACATTGCTTTCCAACAAAATTATTGCGCAAGGCGAATTGCTTTCGACCTTCATTTTTAGCCGATTTTTAAAACAAGAAGGTCTTAATGTTTGTTTATTGCCCGCTTTGGAATTTATGCGAGTTGACAAATTCAATGAGCCGGACAATTTTTATATCCGTCAAAACTTTAACCGCATCATCAACGCACTTCCTGAGGCTGATATTTATATTACCCAAGGTTTTATCTGCTTGGATGCCGAGGGACATATCGCCAATTTACAACGTGGCGGAAGTGATTATACCGCTACCATTATTGGTGCCGCGCTAAAAGCCGAAGAAGTTCAGATTTGGACCGATATTGACGGTTTTCATAATAATGATCCGCGTTATGTACCAGAAACCCATGCCATTTCCAATCTTTGTTTTGACGAAGCTGCCGAGCTGGCTTACTTTGGGGCTAAAATATTGCATCCACAAACTGTGATGCCCGTGAGGGATTTGGATATTCCGGTACGATTAAAAAACACCTTATCACCATCCGACCATGGCACGTTGATTACCAATAAAGTCCATGGCGAAGGCATTAAAGCCATTGCCGCCAAAGATGGTATTACGGCCATTAAAATCAAATCAGCTAGAATGCTGTTGGCACATGGTTTTTTGAAAAAAGTTTTCGAGATTTTTGAAAAGCACGAAACGTCCATTGATATGATTACGACTTCGGAGATTGCCATATCCTTGACGATTGATGATACCAAACATCTTTCTGAAATTGTGGAAGAGCTGGAAAAATTTGCCTTGGTTGAAGTTGATGGTTTCCGAACTATTGTGTGCCTTGTAGGAAACCATATTGTTTACCATCCTGATACGCCAAAATTGTTCCAGATTTTACAAGACGTCAATGTACGGATGATTTCTTACGGCGGTAGCAGCAATAATATTTCTTTACTGATCAATACGAGCGACAAATTGGAAACTTTAAGAAAACTTAATAGATATGTGTTTGATTTGGTGCCGGCTTAGACAGATTTGGTTGAAGTTTTAATAGTAATAAAGGACTTTTTAAAAAAAACCTCACAGGTTTTTAAAACCTGTGAGGTTTGATGGTTTAAATAGCTTTTTATAACTTTTTGATTGATTACAATTTTTCAAATCCAACGTCAACAATCTTTTCACTGTCATGTTCATGGATATTTATTATTATACGTGTTCCAGTGAGGCACGTACATGCATCACATGTCATTTCACCTTTTTTTGATATATCTTTAAAACTGACGCCTAAAACAATAACCTCTAAATTTTCCAAATATTTTCTCAGTTCCAGAGCGGTTTTGTCGTTGCTATCATGTTGTCCTGTTTTCCATGGATCAGAACATCCTGTTTGATCATAATAATATAAATTTTGCTCAATATCGGTATCGTTACTTGAACAGCTTATTATTAATATGCCTAATAATATGATTACTACATTTTTCATTATTCTGCATTTTACTTGTTATAAAATTCTATTAATGCTGCATACTGTGGAAGTACGCAATTTGTTGTAAAAACATTTCCAAAATCCTTATAATCAATAATTTTAAAATATACATTATCTCCTATTTTTAATGTACTACCATACAATTCCCTATTAAACGATATTGTAGCTCCTTTTCCTAATTCACCATCTTCAGCTTTCTTAGTGATTTCAATAATATTTTGACAACCATCACCTCGATTAAGACTCGTCACTTTGCCAACATAATATAATGAACTTGACTCATCATCATTATGACATGCAGTTAGCATTGAAATTATAACTATAAAAGACACACAGATTTTTAAGATATTTGTTTTCATAATGCAATATTTTACTTGTTATAAAACTCTATTAATCCAGCATACTGTGGAAGTATGCAATTTGTTGTAAAAACATTTCCAAATCCTCATATTCAATGATTTTTAAGAGACATTCTTTACTGTTCTAACAAGTAAAATCCTATATAATCATTGGTCAAAAGCCCATGATCTCCTGTGAGACAGGAAGTAATTGTCCCTTTTACCATTATTTGAGAATCTATTTCACGGTTTATTTTATTGATTGGAAAGACCCTGATGTGTTTTATATTGTTTTGTCCAAAAACTTCGGGCAAGTAAGTTTCCGCATCAATTTCGTAGTATATTTTACTTCCCATATAAAAAGGCTCACCGTCCTTTACATGCTTTACTATTGCTGGGATGGTTTCAGTCAGTTCTTTGATAATTATGCGATCACCACAAGCGCTGTTCAATTGAACCTCATCTTTCTTGTCTGAGCAATTGATCAATAAAATTGCCAATAAAAAAATAGATAAATTTTTCATTTCAAATTAAATAGTTTATAGATTAGAAATCACTATCGTAAAATACCATTTTTTGTTTAATAAAGCAAGGTTGTTTTGCAAGTATCCCTATCTTGTATAAGCGTTTTCTATTTTGATATTTTTTGAATCGAATGAATTATTTCAAGATTTCTCTTTTTTATTTCAGTTTATAGGCGAAATCAAGAGCGAATATTTTAGTTGTGCATCGTTATATGTTGCTAAAAAAGTTTAAAACACTTCGGCATTTACCATCTTACAATCCTATCTTTTTCTCTTTCTAATTAAAATCATTCCAAATAAGTGTAACTTGATTCTAATTTTTGGGTTTCAAACGTTTGAACTGTATCTTTGCGATACAATAAACTAACTTCAAAAGATGAGCGGAATTTTAAATTCTTCAGTTGGAAGAAAGTTTGCCATGGCGCTTTCTGCATTCTTCCTCATGATTTTCCTAGTACAACATTTTGCAATCAATATCCTTTCGGTATTTAGTGCAGACACTTTTAACGAGGTTTCCCATTTTATGGGGACCAATTGGGTAGTGCAGTATATTGCGCAGCCTATTTTGCTTTTTGGTGTCTTATTCCACTTTATAATGGGTTTGGTACTGGAAATAAAAAACAAAGGTTCAAGATCCATTGGTTATGTCAAAAATAATGGCAACGCCAATTCGTCTTGGATGAGTAGGAACATGATTTACACCGGTGGTGTGATTTTCCTTTTCCTAGGCCTTCACTTTTACGATTTTTGGTTTCCAGAAATCAGTGTCAAATTTATTGATGGTGATATGTCCGGATTACTTCCAAATGGCGAATTCAGATATTATGACCATTTGCACCACAAATTTGTAGACGGTTGGCGCGTGGCCATTTACTGTCTTGCTTTTGTGTTTTTGGCATTACACTTATTGCACGGGTTTAGCTCTGCATTTCAATCGGTTGGTGCAAACAATAAATATACCAGAGGATTAAAAGGTTTTGGAAAAGCTTATGCGATACTTATCCCATTAGGTTTTATTTTTATCGCACTTTATCTTCATTTTAACTAAAAAACATCTAATATGGCTTTAGATTCTAAAATACCTAAAGGGCCACTTGCAGATAAGTGGACCAATTATAAAAACAATATTAACCTTGTGAATCCTGCGAACAAGCGTAACATTGATGTTATCGTTATTGGTACAGGATTGGCAGGAGGATCGGCAGCGGCTACCTTAGCCGAATTAGGCTATAACGTAAAAGCTTTCTGTTTTCAAGATTCGCCACGACGTGCACACTCTATTGCTGCACAAGGTGGTATCAATGCTGCAAAAAACTATCAAGGTGATGGTGACTCTACCTACCGCTTGTTTTATGACACGGTTAAAGGTGGCGATTACCGCTCACGTGAAGCCAACGTTTACCGTTTGGCAGAAGTATCAGCAAACATCATTGACCAATGTGTGGCGCAAGGTGTTCCTTTTGCACGTGAATATGGCGGATT
>NZ_DATJCY010000024.1:0-23047 GCF_035577925.1 Gelidibacter sp.
CCGAATTTTAGGTCTAGGATTGGTCATTCATATACTGGCAGATAGTGTGGATTGTTTGATGATGTAGAAATCAAGAATATTAACTTGATCATCACACTTATTATTTCACAGAGCTTCACAGAATTTCACAGAATTCCACAAAGAAAAAAAAATATTTGTGTCTTAAAACTTCTGAATTCACAAAATATGCCCACTAAAAACTGGGATTGAGACTGAGACTGAAAATTGGAAACTACTTTACCTTCACCGTGCTCATAATCGGATAATGATCGGATAACTTGACATCAAAAGTCTTGAAGCTATTGATTTCAAAATGATGGTCCACCATAATATAATCAATCCGGATAGGGAAAAACTTAAAGTCAAACGATCGTCCAAAACCATTTCCTGCTACAACAAAAGCATCTTGCATATTATCCTTAATTTTTTTGTACGCATACGAAGAAGCTGTATTATTAAAATCTCCACAAACAATGGTTTTATAAGGACTTTTTAATTTGTGATCTAAAAATAATTCGGTCTGTGCTTGTTGCATAATAAAAGTTTTTCCCACGCGTTTAAACAGATTTTCTGAATTTTCCATTTTCAAAAAATCCATACTCATGTCAATTTTCAATGATTGCAAATGCACATTATAAATCCTAAGGGTATCTTTGTTTTTGACAACATCAACAAAAATGGCTTTGTTATTAGTGTTCGGAAAATTGATAAGTCCTTTATTGATAATGGGAAACTTAGAAAAAATGGCCTGTCCGTTTATAATTTTTCCACCAGAAAGCGATTCGTATTTGTAATAGCCTTTTAGCGCCAAGGTTTTATCAGGACGGTATTCTTGCATGCAGATGATATCTGGATTTTTTTCGGCAATGAAATGGCTTATTTCTTGTGTGGCATCAATATCAGGAATCCATTTAAATACATTAAATAAACGCACATTATAGTTCATGATCCCAATATTATCGGGATCTTCCAATTGTTTTGAACCAGAAAACTTATACAACGACGCTACATGCTGAAAACCAATCAGCAGAACAGTCAAAGACAATAACATTTGTTTTTTGACTTTTAAAAGCCAATATAAAAAAAATAACAGGTTAACAATGATCAGAAAAGGCATCGTTAGACTTAATACCGATAAAAAAGCGAAACGTTTCGGTTCTACAAAAGGCAAAACATAAGCCAACAAAAGCATAACTGCGGCTACGGAATTTAAAAAAAACACAAACTTATCAAACAGACGGAGTGTTTTCATTGCACCTAATCTTTAGCTTTAAATAAAAAAGCTTTTTCTTCTTCCGTCAGGCTTTCATAGCCACTTTTACTAATTTTGTCCAAGATCAGGTCAATTTGCTTTTGCTTATTAAACTCTCTAAACTCCGATTTAGTATGCCCTGCCACGGTATTTGTTTTTCGTTTATGTACCGTTCTTAATGGCGATTTTTGAGAAGGTTTAAAAACACTTACTATCCAATCCATTAATTTTTCAAATCCTTTGCCTATATCATGACCATTGGCCAACTGTTTTGCGTAATAATAGCCTAATGCCATTCCTCCCAAATGGGCAACGCTTCCGCCTTGGTTCATTCCAAAAAGTCCTATCACGTCAAAAACCACCATAGCCAATCCTAAGTGCCAAAGTTTTATGTTGACTACAAGCATCCGCACTTGGGTATTTGGCATATAAGCGCACAAAAATATCAAAAGCGCCCTGACACCAGCAGATGCACCAACTAAAGAGCCAACAGGTTTAAGAAAGTTCTCCGGAAGAACATTATAGACCATTAAAAAAAAGAGACCTCCGAAAATAATTCCCAAGAAGTAAATGTTCAGGGCAAGCTTTGGATCGAATAAATTCAATAGCATTCGTGACACATAATACAACACCAACATATTGAAGAACAAATGGAAAAAGCCATAATGCGTAAAACCATAAGTGATAATGCTCCAAGGTTTAAGGATAAAATCGGAGGCATCTTTTGGCAATTCCAACCAACCTAAACTATTACCCGATTTTATCACCAATGAAAGGAACAAACCTATAAAAAAAACAATCCCATTGATGACGATTATCTTTTCAAGGACGTTCAGCTCTTTCAGTTTGGCCTTTATATCTTGATTTAATCCTGTCATCTATCCCAACGGTTTTTGTTGAACTGCGTTTTTTTCCAGTACCATATCATCAAAAACCCGGTTAAAGCACCACCAATATGCGCGGCATAAGCGGTATTGCTCGGACTGAAAAACGATTGTCCTGTTATGGCCGAAATCAAATCGAGTGCAATAATTCCCGGTATAAAATATTTGGCTTTAATTGGAACAGGCAAAAAGATAAGCATCAATTTAGAATCAGGAAACAACATTCCAAAAGCCACCAAAACCCCCATAATAGCACCAGACGCCCCCACCATAGACGAATTAAAAATATAAAACATGGACTGTAATTGATCTCTTTGCGTTATATTGACACCTTCCATAACTTTTCCGGTGCTCATGGTATCATGAATTTGGGTAGATGTAAATCCTGCCGAAAGAATATCAGATTCTAAAGGTAAATACTGTAAATAATAAACTCCCAGCATCACAAAAGCGGCTCCTAACCCCGCCGAAATGTAAAAGAAAATAAATTTCCTGGCTCCAAACACTTGCTCAACAGCGGTTCCAAACATCCATAATGCAAACATGTTAAATGCAATATGCATAAAATTACCATGCATAAACATGTGGGTTAAAATTTGCCAAGGTTGAAAAAGATCATTTTTTGGAAAATGCAATGCAAACCAATTGTAAAAAACACCGTTTTGTATGGTAAGTGTGCCAATAAACATTAACACATTGATGATAAGCAAATGCTTAACCGTTTCTGTAATTCCCCTCATTTGTAATTAATCTTAACGTTAAATAAATTTACGTAAATTTTCTATCAACCTCATCGATTGACATGGTGATAAAAGTAGTTCGGTTTGATGGCGACACGGACGGCTCTTTGCATGCAAACAAACTGTTTACTAAATGTTCTTGTTCTAAATTTGTTAAAGACTGTCCTGTTTTTATGGCCAAACTTCGAGCCATGGATTTTGCCAACAAATCGGAAGCACTAAAATTACTGTCCGGAACTTCCTGCTCCACATCACTTATAAGTTGCTCCAAGATGATAGAAACTTCGCTATCAGGCACATTTATAGGAAGCCCGATAATTTCGACCAGTTCATCATCAATATTTGAAAACACAAATCCTGTTGCCTCCAAATCGTCTTTTAACTGTGTCAAAATGCTAAGTTCAGAACCTGTAAAATGCAATTGCAACGGAAATAATAACTGTTGGCTCACCGCTTCCTTAACAGTCATGCTTTTTAACAAACCTTCATATAATATACGTTGGTGTGCTCTATTTTGATCAATCATCAACATACCTGATTTTATGGTGCTAATGATGTATTTATTTTGAAATTGATACGTACTCTGCGTACTTTCAACATACAAACCACCATCAAACAACGATGTTTTTTCCGGTTCACTCTCAAATTCTATATGACTAAAATCCTGCTTATCGCGCGTACTTTTTGATTCTAAACCAACGTACAAACTCTCCCAACTTTCAGGAGTTGGCTTTCTGAAGGCCGGATTTTGGCGAGTTGCTATTTGCTCTTGCTTAAATGGATTATAATTTCGATCCACTTCAACCGTTGGTGTTGTTGCTCCTTTATCCTTGTAATCATAAGGCGTATCGAGATTAATATGATGATCAAAATCAAGAACTGGTGCAATATTAAATTGTCCCAAACTATGTTTTATGGATGATCTTAAAATGGCATAAAGCGTATATTCATCATCAAACTTAATTTCGGTTTTTGTAGGATGGATATTGATATCGATCGATTTTGGATCGACCGTTAAATTTAAAAAATAGATGGGTTGGTTGCCGTCTTTTATCAAACCTTCAAAAGCAGCATTCACCGCATGGTGGAGATACGCACTTTTGATAAATCGGTTATTGACAAAGAAAAACTGTTCAGACTTTGATTTTTTGGCAAATTCGGGTTTTCCTACAAATCCTGAAATGGTGAGCACTTCGGTAGATTCTTCAACAGGAACTAATTTTTCATTGGTTTTGGTTCCAAAAATATTAACGATTCTTTGTCGGTAATTACTTTCATGCAAGTTGAAAATCTCACTTCCGTTATGGTACATTGAAAATGCAATTTTTGGATGTGTGAGTGCTACCCTATGAAATTCGTCAATAATATGTCTCAGCTCAACCGTATTGGATTTTAAAAAATTACGACGTGCTGGGATATTAAAAAATAGGTGTTTTACAGCAATTGAAGTTCCCGTTGGCGTTACCGTAACTTCTTGGGTTTTTATTTCGCTGCCTTCAATAGCGATGAGCGTACCAAGTTCATCAACATCTTGTTTTGACTTCAATTCTACATGCGCAATGGCTGCAATACTAGCCAAAGCTTCACCTCTAAAACCTTTGGTATTTAAACTAAACAAATCATCGGCCGATCGGATTTTTGAAGTGGCATGCCGTTCAAAACTCAATCGTGCATCGGTGGCACTCATCCCCTTACCATTATCAATAACCTGCACAAGTGTTTTACCAGCATCTTTAACGATCAGTTTTATAACCGTTGCGTTGGCATCAATAGCATTTTCAAGCAGTTCCTTAACTACTGATGCAGGGCGTTGCACAACCTCTCCTGCCGCAATTTGGTTAGCAACATGATCTGGTAAAAGTTGAATAATATCTGACATTAGCCTTTTGGAAAGAAAATGGACAAATCAAAACCTATAATCAAAAGGAAAATAAAAACTAAAATCGCAACAATTATGAGCGTTCTTCTGTTGGCAGACGCATCGGGCGTGTTTTTATAATCGTCCCAAGCGTTTATAAATTTACCTTTTAGACCGACTTTTTCAATCGTTTTTCTGTGTTCATCAAATTTATGTTTGATTTCAAAAGGACTACCTTCTCCTTTATAAAAACGAGGGGTATAGTTATATTTTTTATTTTGACGTGTTTTAAAGATGCTCATAATATCTAAATTTCATAGGTACTCAAAACATACCAAATAGCAATTACCATACCTAAAACAATTAAGAAAACCAGCATTGGTGGCACTTTCTTTTTTCGTCGTGCCTTTTGGTTACGGGCAGATTCAAAATCAAAAGATTTGCCGTGATATTGTTCTTTGAGATGTCTTGGCGTGTAACTGAATCGTTTAGGTTGACGCTGATTAAATAAATTCACTGATGAACTCTTGGCTTTTATAAATCTCAAATGTACTCAAAAATACAAGGAAAAACGACTCTTAAAGTGCTAAAAAGTTGTTAACTGAAAGGATAAAGCACAAGATATCATGGTCAACGACCAATGACAGGAAACCGAATAGAGATTGATGATTGTATATTGATGACGAGCAAACGGAATCAAGCGTTTTGTCGTAACACCGCCATTTTGATAGCTGTGACTGCGGCCTCAACACCTTTATTACCGTGAATTCCACCCGAACGATCAATAGATTGTTGCATTACATCGTCAGTCAAAACACAGAAAATAACAGGCGTATCGTGAAGTACATTCAAATCTTTAATGCCTTGTGAAACAGCATCGCAAACAAAATCAAAATGTTTGGTTTCGCCCTGTATGACACAACCTATAGCAATAACTACATCAACATTGCGCTCTTGCATTTTTTTACTGCCATAGATAAGTTCATAACTTCCCGGAACATTCCAACTGGTAATATTTTTTGGGAGTGCACCATGCTTAATTAAGGTTTCAAATGCACCTTTAAACAGGTTGTCAGTTATATTGTTATTCCATTCTGAAACAACAATCCCAAACCGAAAGTCCTTCGCGTTTGGGATTGTGTTTTTATCGTAACTCGATAAATTTTGTTTTTTTGTTGCCATTGCTTTTTACAAACTTGCTTCTGCTTTTCCTATTAACGCTTCAATATTTGCTGATTCGCTAGATGTAGGATACTTTTCTTTGATCGTATTGAAATGCTCAAGCGCTTTTTTAGATTTATTCAAATTTAATGCTGTAGTACCCGCTTTAAACAAATACATTGGCGTTGTAAAGTTGTTATCGTTCATTTTGGCAGCTTGCTCATAATAACCCAAAGCATCCTCTGGCTGATTAAGCTGAACAAACGCATCACCAATTCTGCCTTTTGCAATAGGCCCCAACATTTTATCTTTTGTTGAAAACTTACCCAAATACTTTACTGCATTTTGGTAATCGTTCAAATTATAATAAGCCATTCCGGCATAATAGTTAGCTAAATTTGCTGCTGGCGTACCACTGTGCTCGCTAATAATATCCAACATGCCATATTTTCCACCACTTCCGTTCAAAGATAAAGTGTATAATGAATCTTTGGCAGTTACACCATTCAGCGCTTGTTCAAAATACTGTTGTGCACTATACATATCGTTCATGGCCTCACTAGATCTAGGCTCAAGAATAAACTTGTTGTATCCTAAATATCCCAAAACAACAATAGCAATAGCGGCAATACTACCAATAATAACTTTTTGGTTCTTCACAGCCCATTCTTCCGTTTTAGATGCCGTTTCGTCCAAGGTATTAAATACCTCAGCTGTTGTTGATTTTGCTTCTAACGCTTCCGTTACTTCTTCCTTTGTTTTCGGTTTATAACCTCTTTTCTTATAAGTTGCCATATAGTGATTATTAATGCGCCGCAAAATTATAATATTTATTGATAATTGAAAGGTAATTTTGTTATTTTTCAATAATTTGCGCCTCCTTTCAGTTTGTTTTAAAACAATCCTACTAAAAATCTAATTTTTACATGATTTTAAACGCACTTTCATTAATTAATTACAAGAATTTTGAACATCAAGACTTTACTTTCGACCAAAAAATCAATTGTTTTGTAGGTGCAAATGGCATCGGAAAAACCAACGTTTTAGATGCTATTTACCATTTATCCTTTGGCAAAAGTTATTTCAATCCTATTGCTTCACAAAACATTAAACATGGCGAATCTTTTTTTGTAATTGAAGGCATATTCGAGAAAGACAACCGCGAAGAAAAAATCTTGGTCTCTTTAAAAAAAGGCCAAAAAAAAGTCATTAAAAGAAATTCGAAAATTTATGAAAAATTCAGTGACCATATTGGTTTTATTCCATCGGTCATTATTTCGCCCGCCGATCGGGATTTGATACTTGAAGGAAGTGAAACCCGACGAAAATTTATAGATAGCGTGATTTCGCAAAGCGACAAAAATTACCTCAATCAACTCATCAATTACAATAAAATACTGCAACAGCGCAATGCATTATTAAAATATTTTGCGCTTAACAACACCTTTAATTCGCAAACCTTAGAAATTTACAACGACCAATTACACCAATACGGAACTGAAATTTTTACCATCAGAAAAGCTTTTTTAGAAACTTTTATTCCGATTTTTAAGGACCGTTACAATGCCATCAGCAATCACAACGAGCCTGTAGATTTAAGCTATAAAAGCGATTTGTTTGACGACGGATTGGATGTTTTATTAATGAACAGCATCAATAAAGATAAGGCTTTGCAATACACATCGGTTGGAATTCATAAAGACGATTTGGAATTTGAAATTGACAGTTTTCCAATTAAAAGATTTGGAAGTCAAGGCCAACAAAAATCATTTTTAATTGCCTTAAAACTGGCGCAATTTGACTTTATAAAACAACAAAACAAATTTTCGCCAATTTTGCTTTTAGATGATATTTTCGATAAATTAGATGAAAATCGCGTGGCGCAAATTCTTGAATTAGTTCACAACGATCATTTTGGCCAGCTTTTTATTAGCGACACGCACGCTGATCGTACCGAAAACATTATCAAACAAGTACATCAATCGTACAAAATATTTAAACTTTAAAACAGCAAAACTGCTATCATAATACCTTTAACCAAAAGCATTTATAAATGAAAAAAATAATTCTATATCTTGCCTTAACACTCGTCATGGCCTGTGCCAAAAATCCTGAAAGTTTTATTCCGCATCTCAATGGTTATTGGGAAATTGATGAAGTGACCTTAGCCGACGGTTCTAAACGCGATTACACTTATAATGATACGGTTGACTTTTTGAATATTACAGATAACTTAACGGGTTTTAGAAAAAAATTAAAACCTGGTTTTGATGGCAAATACACCACCTCTGACGATGCCGAATCTTTAGAATTAAAAATAGAAAATAAACAGTTGTATATTTACTACAAAACACCTTATGCGTCATGGAAAGAAACCGTTTTGAATGCCACAGATGACCAACTTTTAATCGTAAATGACCAAAATATTAAATACCTTTATAAGCGTTTTGAACCCATAAACATCGAGAAATAAATCTCAAAAAATTTAACTTCAAAAACACAATCAACCCCAAAAGAAATGGCAAAACGCACTAAAGACCAACTTACGATAAGTGAACTTCTCAAAGAATTTGTTGATACCAATAAACTTCAAAATGGTTTGGACAAAGTAAATGTCAGAGAAGCTTGGGAACAAATAATGGGCAACGGTGTCAATAATTATACGACCGCCATCCAGTTGGAACAAGGTACGCTATACGTACAACTCAGCTCTAGCGTGCTGCGTGAGGAACTCAGTTACGGAAAAGAAAAGATAATTAAAATATTAAATGAATCACTTGGTAAAGAAGTTGTTAAAAAACTGGTGCTTCGCTAAAAATTAATTTTATTTATGTGCATTGTGTTACTAATAAAAATCACGAATTTTGATACTGTGCGGAGAGCACATCTTTCTCACATCAATGTTGGATAACACTATAGCAGTGTGGACCTTAATAAATTTGAAAGCATCACTTCATGGAAATATTAATTATAATAGGTCTTGTATTGCTTAACGGGATATTTGCAATGTCGGAAATGTCATTGGTATCTTCCCGAAAATTCAAATTGGAAAACGCAAAAAAGAAAGGCATCAAAGGGGCAAAAGTAGCTTTGGAACTTTCAGAAAACCCAACTAAATTTTTATCGACCGTACAAATCGGAATTACCTTAATCGGTATTTTACTCGGTGTTTACAGTGGAGAAAACTTGACCTCAAAAGTTACTTTATTTTTAAGCCAATTTGAGGTTATAAAACCCTACGCATCAAATATTGCCACCGGCATCATTGTCGTATCCATCACCTATTTATCCATTGTGTTGGGCGAATTATTGCCAAAAAGATTAGGAATGACCTTTCCAGAACCCATTGCCATTCTTCTTGCAAAACCGATGAAGATTCTTTCGGCAATCACATCACCATTTGTGTGGTTACTGACAGCATCCAATGATATTTTAATAAAAATTCTGGGTATTAAAAACACTACGGGCGGTAATGTTTCTGAAGAAGAAATAAAATCCATCATTAAAGAAAGTGCCAAAGAAGGCGAAATACTAGATATTGAACATAATATCATGGAACGGGTTTTTGAATTGGGCGATAGGAAAGTCGATACGCTTTTTACGCACCGCAATGACATCGTTTTTTTTACCACATCGGATAGTTGGGAAGACATAAAATCGAAGATCAACCAAGAAAAACATTCGGCATATCCGGTAAGTAAAACCGATAATTTGGATGATATTCTCGGAATCGTTTTACTAAAAGATTTATTCACACCTTCAAATGACAAAAAATTCAATATTAAAGATTTTATCAAACAACCTATTTATTTTAACGAAAGCGTTTTGGCCTATAAGGTCTTAGAAATGTTTAAAAAAGAAAAAATGCACTATGGTATTGTTGTGGACGAATATGGAACCACACAAGGGATTGTAACCATGGATGACGTGGTGGACGCCCTTGTTGGTGAGTCTACTGAAAATGACCAACACGAATACCAATTGACACAACGGGATGAAAACTCATGGCTGGTAGATGGCCAGTATTCCATTATAGAATTCATCAAATATTTTGATCTTGATCTTGAAGAAAACTACCAATCCAGTTACACTACTGTTGCCGGCCTTATCATTTACAGCAAAAGTATTATGCCCGAAGTTGGTCAAAAAATAATGGTCGGAAATTATGAACTTGAAATTATAGACAAGGATGGCCAGCGTATTGATAAGATATTGGTGACAAGAAAAGATCAACCGTCCTAAAAAAGCTTTCTTACAACTTCAGTTTTTGAATTACAAAATTGAACTAAAAACATTATTTCCCTAATCGGTAAACGCAGCTAAACAGTTCTTAAAATGATCTTAAAATTTCAAAAACATCCATCTGCAATAGGTTGATTTAAAATGATGAAACAAAATTTAATTCAAAAAAATAATCAAAAATAAATATGTGCAAAATGTAATTCGTATTCCTTTTGGCACTATCTTTGTCCATTATATACAATTAATTTAATATTTTATTACAATGAGTAAAGGAACAGTAAAATTTTTCAACGATGCTAAAGGCTTCGGTTTTATCGTAGAAGAAGGAAACAACAAAGAACATTTTGTTCACATTTCAGGTTTAATTGACGAAATCCGTGAAGGTGACGAAGTTGAATTTGATCTTACAGAAGGAAAAAAAGGATTAAACGCGGTTAACGTAAAAGTTATCTAATATATAAGCTTTTTTAAAATGAAGAAGAGGCCCTGTAACATATGTTGCAGGGCTTTTTACTTCAATAGATTATCCAATAAAAAAGCCCTGAATTAATTATAATTCGGGCTTTAGGTTATTTATTTAAAATTTGAAGGCAGATGCTTAAAAATTAAAAAGCAAATAACCTTCAACTTTAAAATCTAGAACATGTCTCTTCCTGCAAAATGGAATGCACTTTCAATAGCAGCATTTTCATCGCTATCACTTCCATGAACGGCATTTTCTCCAATAGACGCTGCATACATTTTACGGATAGTTCCTTCAACGGCATCTGCAGGGTTTGTAGCACCAATTAAAGTTCTAAAATCTTCAACGGCATTCTCTTTTTCTAAAATGGCAGCTACAATCGGGCCACGCGTCATATATTCTACCAATTCTCCAAAAAATGGTCTTTCACTATGAATAGCATAAAACGCTTTGGCGTCTGCAGTAGTCATTTGTGTTAATTTTAATGCTACAATTCTAAAACCTGAAGCATTGATTTTCTCTAAAATTGCACCGATATGTCCTTTTTCGACAGCATCTGGCTTAAGCATTGTAAACGTTCTATTAGTTGCCATATTTAAAATTTAATTAATTCTGGTTTTTATTAATTTTTAGTATTTTTAATTTTCTAGCACAACCCTTTATCAACTATTCAGTTTTATGAAGGTGTTTTTAAATTTCGTGCAAAAGTACGGCATTTATCACTAAAAACCATATTATGGATATTAAAAAATTGTATCTTCGCAAGCTATGACCGAACAAGATATCAAAGAAATAGAGACACTCTTATCATCACCAAAACAGGTGGTTATTGTGCCACATAAAAATCCTGACGGTGACGCTATGGGCTCTTGCTTAGGACTATACCATTATCTTATAAAAAACAACCACCACGCTAAGGTGATTGCCCCAAATGATTATCCAGATTTTTTGAAGTGGCTGCCAGGCAATGCTGACGTTATCGTATATGAATCTGACAAAAATTCTGCGGAAAGCCTTATAGAAAATGCAGAAATAATCTTTACTCTAGATTTTAATGCACTGCATCGTGCGGGAGACATGGAAACGTTGTTGGAAAATTCAAAAGCCATAAAAATAATGATCGACCACCATCAACAGCCACACGACTATGCAACATATATTTATAGTGATGTGGCCATGAGTTCTACTTGCGAAATGGTTTATGATTTTATAGATTTACTTGGTGATGCCCCTACTATTGATGCCGCTATTGCAACCTCACTTTATGCAGGCATACTTACAGATACAGGTTCTTTCAGATTTCCGTCATCAACAAGCAAAACACATCGGGTAGCTGCCAATTTGATTGATAAAGGTGCTAATCATTCAGACATTTACAATTCTATTTACGACACCAATAGCTATGAACGCTTACAACTTTTGGGCGTGGCACTCAAAAACTTAAAGGTAATTCCCGAGTACCGTACGGCTTATATTACCTTATCACAGGACGAACTGAATGCTGCCAACTTTAAGAAAGGCGATACCGAAGGTTTTGTAAATTACGGCCTTTCCATCAAGAACATTGTTTTTGCGGCCATTTTTATTGAGCACAAACAAGAAGGTATTATAAAGATTTCGTTGCGGAGCGAAGGCGAGTTTTCGGTCAACGAATTTTCTCGTGAAAACTTCGACGGCGGTGGCCACACCAATGCTGCAGGTGGTAAAAGTGACCTCAGTTTAATAGATACGGTTGAAAAATTTATTAGTATATTGCCACGTTATAAAAACACCCTAAATCCATGACGAGAGCCTTTCTTATCATCTTAATATTAGCGTTTGGCGTTAGCGGCTGCAAGTCTCCGGAAGCCAGAAGGCCAATTTCAGAAAAATCTGGTTCGTTCATTAAAATTTCGGCAGAACGAAATAAAAAATTGAACGCCAAAGAAACCGATCAGATTCAACAAATCATTAAAAAAGACACCACCAAACACTATATCGCATCTGAAAGTGGCTTTTGGTATTACTACAATACAAAAGTTGAAAAAGACACCATAACTCCTTCCTTTGGAGATATTGTCAACTTTGATTATGATGTAAAAGACTTTAACGGCAATGAAATTTATTCCGATGAAGATATCCATCCACGGGATTATGCCATGGATCAGGAGGAAATATTTACAGGACTCAGAGAGGGCTTAAAACTAATGAAACCGGGTGAAACCGTGACATTTTTATTCCCTTCCCAAAAAGCTTATGGTTACTATGGTGATAAAAATAAAATTGGCACCAGCACACCAGTTATCTGCGAAGTAACCGTAAACTCAATAATTCAAACCAAAAAAGACTAAAACTATGCGAATTATCAGAAAGGCTCTTGGCCTCGTATTATTAATGTTCCTTGTAACGGCAACTGCGTGCAAGGATGAATATCCAGAATTAGAAGATGGATTATATGCCGAAATCATAACTAATAAAGGCACCATGGTACTCCGTTTGGAATATCAAAAAGCACCGATTACCGTGGCCAACTTTGTGTCATTAGCAGAAGGCACAAACACTTTGGCAGACAGCGTTTACCTTGGTAAAAAGTATTACAACGGACTTACTTTTCATCGAATTATAGATGAATTTATGATTCAAGGAGGTGACCCAACAGGCATTGGCAGTGGAAGTCCTGGATATAAATTCAACAATGAAATTTCAGACGATTTATTACACGATAAAGTAGGAACTTTGGCCATGGCCAATTCCGGTCCAAATACCAACGGAAGCCAGTTTTACATTACGGAAGTTCCAACACCTTTCCTGGATGGTTCGTACAACGTATTTGGTTATTTGGTTTTGGGCGAAGATGTATTACACACTTTGGCAGGCGTTGAAACCACTAAACCAGGTGACAAACCAGTGGATCCTGTTATTATGGAGCAAGTTAATATCATCAGAAAAGGAAAAGACGCCAAAAACTTTGACGCGCCAGTAGTTTTCAAAAATCATTTTGCTGACGTCGAAAAAGCCGAAAAAGAACGGTTGGCCAAAGAAGAAGAAGCACAAAAAATAAGAGATGAAAAAAGTAGTATAGCAGCCGCTGATATGAAACCTGCTCTAGAAACCTATGAAGGTAAAGCAACAACATTACCTTCTGGTCTAAAAATGTTTAACATCACCAAAGGCACTGGTGAAAAACCAAAATCAGGTAATACAGTAAAACTGAACTATGCTGGTTATTATACGGATGGACGTCTTTTTGATAGCAATATAAAAAGTGTCGAAGAGAAATATGGAACATATAATGCTGACAAAGATGCGGCTCAAATGTACAATCCGATGCCAATGCAAATTAGTCCGGATGCACCAATGATCCCCGGTTTTAAAGAAGCGGTGAATCATATGCAGGTTGGCGACAAATCATTTTTCTACTTACCTTCTCATTTGGCCTATGGCGAACGTGGTTTTAGAATGATTCCACCAAATACCGATTTGGTTTTCATCATTGAAATGATAGAAATCGAAAAGTAATTTACCACATAAACATTACTTTAAAAAGTTAATAAAGCCGTTCCATATTTGGGGCGGCTTTTTTGATGTGCTATTTTAAACAAGTCGGTATTTGAAAATCCTATTTAATTTCATACTTTGCAAGGACTAAACCCTATACAACTAATGGCAAACATCACCAGAATTTTTGATATTCCAAGACATCAATTAAAACACTACAATTTAAACAAAGCATTTACCACTAAATATAACGACCAGTGGCATTCTATTTCTACGGAAGAATATATAGAACAGGCCAATGCCATAAGCCGAGGACTGTTGCGTTTAGGCATTCAACCCAATGACAAAATAGCTGTAATTTCAACCAATAACCGAACGGAGTGGAATATTATGGATATTGGTATTTTACAGATTGGCGCACAAAACACACCTATTTATCCGACCATTTCGGCAGAAGATTATGAATACATTATTAATCATTCGGAATCTACATTTTGTTTTGTTTCGGATGGCGAAATTTTAGCTAAAGTCAATGCGATTAAAGCAAATACCAAACTCAAAGAGGTGTACACCTTTGATGACGTTGAAGGAGCTAAAAACTGGAAAGAGATTTTAGATTTGGGAAAAGATGATAGCAATCAACCCGAAGTTGAATCAAAAATGGCAGCTGTGAAACCGCATGATATGGCCACCTTAATTTACACTTCTGGCACCACAGGTAAACCTAAAGGCGTCATGTTATCTCATAACAATTTAGTATCTAATGTTATGGACAGTTTAAAACGGGTTCCTTTTGAAAATGGAAAGTCCAAGGCTTTAAGCTTTTTACCTGTTTGCCATGTTTTTGAGCGCATGATTTTATACTTATACCAATATTGTGGTGTAGAAATATATTTTGCCGAGTCCATTGAAAAGATGAGCGAAAACCTTGTAGAAATCAAACCAAACGTGATGACTGCAGTGCCTCGACTTTATGAAAAAGTATATGACAAAATAGTAGCCAAAGGAAGTGAACTAACCGGCATTAAAAAGAAACTGTTTTTTTGGGCTATTGAATTAGGCCTTAAATATGAACCTTATGGCGCTAATGGTTGGTGGTATGAAGCTCAACTTAAACTGGCCAGAAAACTCATTTTTAGCAAATGGAAAGAAGGACTGGGCGGCAATTTGGACATGATGGTTTCTGGAAGTGCCGCATTACAGCCTCGCTTGATGAGAACCTTTGCTGCCGCTGGCATGCCCATTATGGAAGGCTATGGATTAACCGAAACCTCCCCGGTAATTGCGGTAAATGATATGCGCAACGGTGGCTTTAGGATTGGCACGGTAGGACGTGTGATTGACAATGTAGATGTAAAAATTGCTGAAGATGGAGAAATCTTGGTGAAAGGCCCAAACATTATGTTAGGCTATTTCAAAGAACCTGAAACCACTAAAGAAGTCATGACCGGCGATTATTTTCATACGGGCGACATTGGCGAAATTGATGCCGACGGCTTTTTGAAAATTACCGATCGAAAAAAAGAAATGTTCAAAACTTCGGGAGGAAAATATGTGGCTCCTGCACTTATTGAAAATGAATTGAAACAATCGCGATTTATAGAACAGATCATGGTCATAGGAGAAGGCGAAAAAATGCCTGCGGCACTGATTCAGCCTAATTTTGAATTTATTAAAGAATGGATAAAACGCAAAGAAAAAAATGTCCCATTGGATAATGCATCCATTCAGAAATCAGACATTGTAATTGCCAGAATTCAGAAAGAAATTGATAAGGCCAATGCTCATTTTGGGAAATGGGAACAGATCAAAAAATTTGAATTGACACCAGATATTTGGTCCATTGAAGGTGGCCATTTAACGCCAACCTTGAAGATGAAACGTAAAATCATTAAAGAAAAATATAAGGATCTTATTGAAAAAATTTACAGACCATAAACAAAAAGAGCTTCAATTTGAAGCTCTTTTTTTATTTTTCCTTGCCTAGTTTCTTGTCCACAATACGTTCAAAATAATCTTCTAAAAATGCTTGGCACGCTATTTCAGTGGCTTCCATTTCGGGAGTTTTATTGGCGATCAAGTTATGTTCAAGGCTTTTATCATTAATATCATAAAAACCTGTGGCATTTTTACCATCAAACGTACAGATGTAATTGCCGCGCAACATGTGGTATTGCGCCGCATTATGGTTAATTGCAAAAGGCACCACCTCATCATCAGACAGCAAACTCCTACCCCAACTCCTAAACGGTTTATCATAACCTATCATATCCAATAAGGTTGGATAAATATCAATTTGTTGTGCCAAATCGGTATATGTCCCAACCAAACTTCCGTCAGACTTATAAAACATAATCGGGACGGCACGTCTATTAATTACCTTGTTGTAAACGTCATAATACACTTGGTTGGGATGATCGGCAGTAATGACGAAGATGGTATCATCAAACCAAGGTTCTTTTTTTGCAGCTTCAAAAAACTCTTTAAACGCATAATCGGTATAACCAACAGGTTGGTGCATGGCCACATGACCTTTTGGGAATTTATCCTTATATTTTTCTGGAATTTTGAAAGGTTCATGAGAAGACACCGTAAAAACCGTACTGAAAAAAGGCTGTTTTTTATTGTCAAGAGTCGATTTCATAAATTGTAAAAACGGCTCGTCCCATATACCCCAACTGCCATCAAAATCGTCGTCATTACCATATTCTTCCATACCATAATAATGATCAAAACCAAGGATATTGCTAAAACCCAAAAAACCCATCGATCCGTTTGGAGCACCATGAAAAAACGACGTATCATAATCCAAATCATTTAAAACCGAAACCAAACTCTGAATATCCTGATTAGAATAACTGGAAGATGTGAACGCATCCACAAAAGAAGGAATTCCAGCTAAAACCGAAGACATCCCGTGAATGGATTTGCTACCGTTAGCAAAAGAATTTGGAAAAACAAGACTGTGTTGCGCCAAAGAATCTAAAAACGGCGTGTAGCTCACGTAATTATCAATGCCCATATCTTTATTAAAAGCACCTATATATTCCCGACCCATACTTTCGGTAATGACCACAACAATATTTGGTTTTGTAGGAGGATTATTATGGTATTCCTTAATAGGTTTGATGTAGAATTGGATTTCTTCTTCAGATATATGATAATCTACTTTCTTAAAACTATTATTGTTAAAAGTTCGGATAAACGCAAAGGTCGTGTTCAAAACCAGATCGGCCTGCTCCATCTTTTTAACATGTTTACTGGCATCGACCAAATTAATCGGACGTGTGCTTTTTTTGAAATCGCCACCTCTAATTCCACCAACAATCAATGTTCCGATAATTACAAAACCAATTAATGACGATATATAATAGGCTTTGGTTGATAATTTCTGCTTCGCCGGTTGAAGTTTTACACGTTTATACAAATAAATCCAAAGGATGCTTACTACGATAAACAACAGATAAACGTCCCAATAACTAGTCATAAACCGAAAGAACATGGCTGTTTTATTGGCTTCATTCTCCAACACGTCCAAAACCGATAAGGTGGTACGTGCAAAATTGAATTTATAATAAATAAAATCAACAAAATTGAGTGCGTAAGCAATCAGGTTGGTAATAAAATAAACATAAAACAATAGTTTTCTATACCATAATGAAGTCGTTGCACGAAATGGCAAAATCGACAACACAATAAAAAGACCATTCACATATAATATAGCGGCTGTATCAAAAGCTAATCCGTAATACGACAGTTTAAAAAACTCGCCTATCGCATGGACTTCCAATACATCATGGTTATACAAAAAGAATAAAAACCTGGCGATAAAATAAAAGAAATAAGCTAAAAATAGACGGTAAATTAATACTAGATATTCCTGCTTTCTAAAGAACAACTTCATGTAAAAACAAATGTAATGTTAATAATGGCGCAAAAGTACAAATAACGTTCAAACCAATTTAAAATAGACGGTATTAATAGCAATTAACTGCAAATATTCCAACATAAAAAGTACTGATAAAAAATCAATAATTACTATGCATGCATAATAAATTTTTTGTATATTTGGAATTCTTATAAAGCACAATGAAAGATAAAACTATTGATTATGTTCTTAGAACCACTTGGTTAGCAGTAATAAAGATGTACAATGAGGAAGCTTCTAAATTTGACAGCACCATGGCGACTGGTTTTGCATTATTGAGTATTGACCCCGAAAAAGGAACGCCGTCAACATCCTTAGGTCCAAAAATGGGCATGGAAGCAACCAGTCTCTCAAGAACCTTAAAATCAATGGAAGCTCGTGGTTTAATTGAACGTCGGCCAAACCCTGAAGACGGTCGTGGTGTTCTTATTTTTTTGACCGATTTTGGCAAAAAGAAAAGAGCTTACTCCAGAGAAAAAGTACTAACGTTTAATGAAGCTATTCGCAAGAACGTTTCTGAAGAACAATTAAAAGGTTTTTATGAAGTTGCCGAAAAGATCAACCATCTGATTTCCAACAAAAATATATACAATCAAAAAGAAAATAGTTAATAATAATTATGAGCAAACGTAGAATAAAAAAAGTAGCTATTGTAGGCTCCGGAATTATGGGTAGCGGTATTGCATGTCATTTTGCCAATATTGGCGTTGACGTATTACTCCTTGATATTATTCCGAGAGAACTCAATGCTGCCGAAAAAGCTAAAGGACTGACTTTAGATGACAAGGCTGTTAGAAACAGAATTGTTAATGACTCATTGACTAACTCTTTAAAATCGAGGCCATCTCCTATTTATGACCAGGCTTTTAAAAGTAGAATAACCACGGGAAATCTTGAAGACGATATTGCAAAAGTCAAAGATGTGGATTGGATTATGGAAGTTGTTGTAGAACGACTGGATATTAAAAAACAAGTTTTTGAAAAACTTGAAAAATACCGGACACCAGGTACTTTGATTACTTCCAACACTTCCGGCATTCCTATTCATTTTATGAGTGAAGGCCGAAGTGAAGATTTTCAAAAGCACTTCTGTGGCACGCACTTTTTCAACCCTGCGCGCTATTTGAAATTGTTTGAAATTATTCCAGGTCCAAAAACATCGCAGGAGGTTTTAGATTTCTTGAATACTTACGGCGAAAAATTCTTAGGAAAAACCTCTGTTATTGCTAAAGATACGCCTGCATTTATAGGCAACCGTATCGGGATTTTTGGCATCCAAAGTCTTTTTCATCAAGTAAAAGCAATGGATTTAACCGTTGAAGAAGTCGATAAATTAACAGGTCCCGTCATTGGTCGCCCAAAATCGGCAACTTTTAGAACTGTGGATGTGGTTGGTTTGGATACTTTGGTGCATGTGGCCAATGGTATTTATGAAAACTGTCCAAATGATGAAGCTCATGAGCTTTTCAAACTACCTGATTTTATCAATACGATGGTAGAAAACAAATGGCTGGGCAGTAAAACCGGCCAAGGATTCTACAAAAAAGAAGGTAGCGATATCCGAACGCTCGATTTAAATACTCTTCAATATCGAGATAAAAAATCAGCACGGTTTGCCACTTTAGAATTGACTAAAACGGTGGATAAAGTGATTGATCGTTTTCCGATCTTAATTTCCGGAAAAGATAAAGCTGGTGAGTTTTACAGAAAAAACTTTGCCGAAATGTTTGCTTATGTTGCCAACAGAATTCCAGAAATCACGGACGATCTTTATAAAATAGATGATGCCATGAAAGCCGGTTTTGGCTGGGAACATGGGCCTTTCCAAATTTGGGATGCCGTAGGTGTCGAAAAAGGTATTGCGTTAATGAAAGCTGAAGGTTTAGAGCCAGCTGCTTGGGTCAATGAAATGATCGCTGCTGGAAGTAAATCGTTCTATACCATTAAAGATGGTAATACCTTCTATTATAATATTCCATCCAAAACACAAGAAAAAGTACCGGGACAAGATGCCTTTATCATTCTGGATAACATCCGTAAATCGAATGAGGTTTATAAAAACTCGGGCGTTGTTATCGAAGATTTGGGTGATGGTATTCTTAATGTCGAATTCCAATCTAAAATGAATACCATTGGTGGTGATGTGCTTGCCGGATTAAATAAAGCGATTGATCTTGCCGAAAAAGATTTCGCAGGATTAGTCATTGGTAATCAAGCGGCAAATTTTTCGGTTGGTGCCAATATCGGCATGATTTTTATGATGGCTGCCGAACAGGAATACGATGAATTGAATATGGCCATCAAATATTTCCAAGATACCATGATGCGCATGCGCTATTCGGCAATTCCAACAGTGGCTGCTCCTCACGGAATGGCACTTGGTGGTGGTTGCGAATTGTCTATGCACGCTGATAAAGTAGTGGCTGCAGCAGAAACCTACATCGGTCTTGTGGAATTTGGTGTTGGTGTGATTCCTGGAGGTGGCGGTTCCAAAGAAATGGCACTTCGTGCACAAGATACGTTCAGAAAAGGTGATGTGGAGTTGAACACGCTTCAAGAATACTTTTTAACGGTTGCGATGGCCAAAGTATCCACTTCAGCCTATGAAGCTTTTGATTTGGGCATTCTTCAAAAAGGAAAAGACGTGGTTGTGGTCAATAAAGACAGACAATTGGCAACAGCAAAAGCACATGCTAAGTTGATGGCCGATGCAGGTTACACCCAACCTATAAAACGCACCGACATCAAAGTTCTTGGAAAACAAGCTTTAGGAATGTTCTTGGTAGGAACCGATGCTATGGAAGACAGCAAATACATCAGTGATCACGACAAAAAAATAGCTAATAAATTAGCTTACGTGATGGCTGGAGGCGATTTGTCTGAACCAACTTTAGTAAATGAACAATATTTACTGGATTTAGAACGTGAAGCTTTCTTGTCACTTTGTACAGAACGTAAAACATTGGAAAGAATTCAACATATGTTGAAAACGGGGAAACCGCTTCGTAACTAGACAAATGACCTTTGGGACTTATGACGTAAGACTTCTTTATTTGTGAATTATAACTAATGTGTCTAAATCATAAGAACGATGTCGAAAAATAAATCATCATAAATTAAAAACCTATGGCGGCAAGACATAATTTTAGAAAACTATCGATATGGAAGGACAGTATTGAAATTGTAAAAGACACTTACACAACTACCGAAACCTTTCCGAAATCTGAATTATATTCTTTATCGAGTCAAATACAAAGATCTGCAGTCTCAATTCCTTCAAATATTGCCGAAGGAACTAGTAAAGGTACTGACAAACATTTTTTACAGTATTTAGAATCAGCTTTAGGCTCAGCATTCGAATGGGAAACGCAATTAATAATTTCATTTGAAATAGGATATATTTCAGAAGAAACTTTCCAACATCTAGAAAGAAAAATTCAAATTTTACAGGGAATGATTACAAGGTTTATGGAAAGCCTAAAAACGTCATAAGTCATAAGTCTTTTCGTCTTAAGTCAAAATAAAAAAACACATACAATGAACAAAACCGCATATATAGTAAAAGCATACAGAACCGCAGTTGGCAAAGCACCAAAAGGCGTGTTCCGTTTTAAAAGAGCTGATGAACTGGGTGCCGAGACCATTCAGTACATGATGAAAGATTTACCTAATCTTGATGTCAAACGCATTGATGATGTCATGGTTGGCAACGCAATGCCCGAAGGGTCACAAGGTCTTAATATGGCACGATTTATTTCTTTAATAGGATTAAATAGTGTGGATGTTCCTGGCGTTACGATCAATCGTTTTTGCTCGTCAGGGTTAGAAACTATTGCTATGGCAACGGCAAAAATCCAGGCCGGAATGGCCGATTGCATTATTGCCGGAGGTGCTGAAAGCATGAGTTCTGTCCCAATGACAGGATTTAAACCCGAACTGAATTATGACATCGTAAAATCAGGTCATGAGAATTACTATTGGGGCATGGGAAACACTGCTGAGGCGGTAGCCAACCAATTTAAAATCTCTCGTGAAGATCAAGATGAGTTTGCCTATCAATCACACATGAAGGCTTTAAGAGCACAGGCCGAAAACAGATTTGACGGTCAAATTGCCCCCATAACTGTGGACGAAACCTATTTGGATGCTAACGGAAAGAAAGCAAACCGATCGTATTCGGTTACCAAAGATGAAGGTCCAAGAGCAGGCACCAGTTTGGAAGCTTTGGCAAAGTTACGTCCTGTATTCGCAGCCAACGGAAGTGTTACCGCAGGAAACTCCTCACAAATGAGTGATGGTGCTGCCTTTGTAATGGTCATGAGCGAAAAGATGGTAAAAGAACTCAACTTAGAACCTATTGCCCGATTGGTAAGTTATGCCGCTGTTGGTGTTGAACCTCGTATTATGGGCATCGGTCCGGTAAAAGCCATTCCAAAGGCATTAGAACAAGCCGGTTTAAAACAAGATGATTTATCGCTTATTGAACTTAACGAAGCTTTTGCATCGCAATCGTTAGCCGTTATTAGAGAATTGAACCTCAATCAAGAAATTATCAACGTAAACGGTGGTGCCATTGCATTAGGCCATCCACTTGGCTGTACAGGAGCCAAACTCTCTGTGCAATTATTTAACGAAATGCGAAAACGCGATATGATCGGCAAATATGGTGCCGTTACGATGTGTGTTGGAACGGGTCAAGGTGCTTGTGGGATATTTGAGTTTCTTTCTTAATATAGAAAATAGATGTAAAGAGTCTAGATAATAGACTTTAAAAATCGATAATAATTTAACTAATACATACAGTCTAGAATCTAGTTTCTAACTGTCTAGAATCTAAAAAAACATGGAAACACAACAAGAAAACCAAATACTCCGAGGAGGTCAATTCCTCGTGAAGGAAACAAAATGCGAAGATGTCTTTACACCTGAAGATTTCAACGAAGAACAAAGAATGATGCGTGATTCAGTCATCGAATTCAATGATCGAGAAATTATTCCAAACAGAGATCGCTTTGAAGCCAAAGATTATGGATTAACCAAAG
>NZ_DATJCY010000025.1:0-2476 GCF_035577925.1 Gelidibacter sp.
CAAAGTCCTCATAATCATCTTCGTCATAATTCTCCATCGTAAGTTGAAGTTTGGTACTCACTTTCACTAAATACTTAGTGTCGCTCGTGGTCACTTCTACGGCTTCTACAATTTCGTTGTTGGCATTTTTGAAGGTAATGATATTATCATCGTCATAACCATCAGGATACTTTTCAACCAACAACGCAAGAATTTCTGGTGTCAACTTTTTAAAATCAACGATAACGCGTTTTAGATTGTCTCTTTTACTACTCATAATTACATTTCTAATAGGTAGGCAAATATAAGCGGTGCAACAATAGTTGCATCACTTTCTATTATAAATTTAGGGGTATCAATATTTAATTTTCCCCAAGTTATTTTTTCATTCGGAACGGCACCTGAATACGATCCGTAACTTGTTGTAGAATCACTGATTTGGCAAAAATAGCTCCAAAACGGAGTTTCTGGTCGTTCCATGTCTTGGTACAACATGGGTACCACACAGATTGGGAAATCACCTGAAATACCACCTCCAATTTGGAAGAATCCAATACCGTTTTCAGAATTGGCTGTGTACCAATCGGCCAAGAATGTCATATATTCAATTCCGGATTTCATGGTGCTGGCCTTTAATTCTCCTTTAAGAACGTAGCTTGCAAAAATATTACCCATGGTACTATCTTCCCAACCTGGTACAATTATAGGTAAATTTTTCTGTGCCGCTGCATACATCCAAGAATTTTTTATGTCAATTTCATAATATTGCTCAAGCACACCGCTCAACAACATTTTGTACATAAATTCATGCGGAAAAAAACGCTCACCGTTGTCTTCTGCTTCTTTCCAGATTTTAAAAATATGTTTTTGCAGACGTCGGAATGCCTCCTCTTCTGGAATACAAGTATCGGTTACACGGTTTAATCCTTTTTCCATCAAATCCCATTCGTCCTGTGGCGTCAAATCACGATAATTAGGCACACGTCTGTAATGTGAATGGGCAACAAGATTCATGATATCTTCTTCAAGATTGGCTCCTGTGGATGAAATGATTTGCACTTTATCTTGTCGGATCATTTCGGCAAATATTTTGCCTATCTCTGCGGTACTCATGGCTCCTGCCAAAGACACCAACATTTTAGAGCCATTGGCCAATTGGGCTTCGTAGCCTTTGGCTGCATCTACCAATGATGCGGCATTAAAATGCAGATAGTATTTTTCAATAAAATTAGAAATTGGTCCTTTAGTTGTCATCGTCATCGAATTTAGAATATTTATTTGTGCTTGAACTTGATTCGTTAAAGTTACTTTCGTAGCCATCTTCAACATCATCGTCCAAGAATTTATAGGTTAACATTTTGTAATACAATTTTGCAGCTAAAAAATCGGATGATTTTTCGTTAGGATCTGGACAAAGTTCAACAATGTCAAATCCAACTACATTTTTTTCTTCAAATACTTTTCGCAAAAAGTCTAGGGTTTCATACCAAAGTAATCCCCCTGGTTCTGGTGTACCTGTTGATGGCATGATTGACGGATCAAAAGCATCCAAATCAATAGTGATAAACACGTTATCGGTCATTTGATCAATAGCGCTGTCCATCCAAAACTCATCATTGACCATATCATGGGCAAAATAAGTTTTTTCTTTATCCATTACAGTAGTTTCAATAATATCCATACTTCGGATACCTACTTGGATCAAATTAGTGGTCTGGCTAGCCTCATAAACCGCACAAGCATGATTGCATTTACTGCCTTGGTATTCTTTACGCAAGTCGGCGTGCGCATCAATCTGAAGTACGGTCAAATTATCAAAACACTCATTAAAAGCACGAATAGTACCAATTGAAATGGAATGTTCGCCACCAAAAGCCGTCACAAACTTGTTGCGTTTAATGTATTTCTTAACCGTTTGGTGCACTGCTTCAACCATCTTTTCAGGAGAGGAATTTTCAGTCACGGCATCAGCAAGATAAACGCCTTGTTTATAAACTTCTGTTTCAGTTTCAATATCATACAATTCCATGTTTTCCGAAGCATCCAAAAAAGCTTGTGGACCTTTGTCTGCTCCTTTTTGCCATGTGCTTGTGCCATCATAAGGCACAGGGATCAAAACGATTTTTGCCGTTTCTAATTTGGAATATTCTTCATCTATTCCTGCATACGTGATTGTACTATTCATTTTGCAATAATTATTAATTTAAAAGGTCAAATGCAATTTTCGATATTATATTTATGGTTATAAAATTTTTTAGCTTTTACTATCAAAGCCTAAAATTTTAAGTAAGTCTTCACTTTTTTGCTCTTCACTAAATAATCTCGTAGTAAAATTACCTTCTTCATCTTTATCAATCAAAATGTGTTTAGGCGAAGGTATTAAACAATGTTGTAATCCGCCAAATCCACCAATAGTTTCTTGATAGGCTCCGGTATTAAAGAAACCAAGATACAAAGGTTTTTCTTTATTGTATTTTGGAAGATAAATAGCATTCAT
>NZ_DATJCY010000026.1:0-3406 GCF_035577925.1 Gelidibacter sp.
CCAATGTTTTTTTATGATTTCTTTGAGTTTGTTGGCTTCTGCTTCGTTCACCTTTTGGTCGGCACTGGCAACGCTGTAGAACAATTTACCGAGATTTTGGTATAACTTTACATTCATCTTAAATTGAAATTAGGTTTATGATTTAGCATGTTATAAATGTAGTGATTATCAATTTAAAAGTTATGATAAATATCAGGTTGTGACTTTCAGACGATCCATTTGCTCTAACAAAAATGTCAAGTTACGCCATAGAATATGTTAAATTCATCGATTTTGGAATATGGCTATTTAAAATTTCTTAAATAGTCAGTATCTTCACGCCTCTCTTAAGCAAACCTATTACCATCTATGTTTGGAAATCAAGTCGATGTTCTTCAAGTGCTTTCAGATGCTGTTTCTGAGGGGATTGTGATTGTAGATGAGCATCAAAACATTGTTTCGACCAATATTTCTGCCAATGCCATGTTTGGTTATGAAGCTAATGAATTGGTGGGTAAACCTTTAAATGTCTTGATACCAAGCACCTATCATCATAAGCACACCCATCATTTTACATCATTTTATAAAAAGAGTGAAAAACGAAGAATGGGCCATGGTCGTGGCCTCTTTGGCTTAAATAAAAATAATAAGGAATTTCCTGTTGAGGTTGGGCTAAATCCATTTACGTTATATGAAAAAACCTATGTCATGGCATTGGTCATGGATGTTAGTGAACGTAAAAAAATTGAAGAAACACTTAGCTTAAGGAGCGAAGCACTACAAGCGGCAGGAAATGGCATTATCATTTGTGATAATCTTCAAAAAGACCAACCAATCATCTATTTTAATCCCGCTTTTCAAGAGTTGACCGGGTATGATGCCGAAGAAATATTCGGTAAAAATGGTCGGTTTTTGCAAGGCGATGATAGGGACCAAGCGGCTATTTCAAAAGTTCGGGAAGCTTTAAAAAAAGGCGAAAGCTGCCAAGTGATTTTACGAAACTATAAAAAGGATGGCACCTTATTTTGGAATGACCTTTCCATCAATCCCATCAAAAACCATGAAGGGGTGATGACACATTATATCGGAATCCAAAATGATATTACCAAACGAAAAAACGCCGAGGAAGAGCGTAATTACCTTTCAAAAATATTTGATAATTCACTTAATGAAATTTATGTTTTTGATTTTAATACTTTAAAGTTTATCAATGTCAATTATGGTGCCCAGAAAAATCTTGGCTATACTTTAGAGGAACTTAAGGAATTGACCCCAGTGGACATTAAACCCAATTTTTCGCTTAAAAAGTGGCATAAGTTAAGTGCGCCATTAATCAATAAAACCGAAAGTAGGGTAGAGTTTGAAGCTGTTCATATCCGAAAAAATGGGACCACCTATCCTGTTTATGTAAGTTTAGAACTGTCAAAATTGGGCGAACGTGACGTTTTTATTGCCATTATCCTGGATATTACAGAGCAAAAAAATTATACCCAAAAGCTAGAAAAAACGGTAGAACTTAGAACCAAGCAACTTAAAACGGCACTCGAAAAGGAAAAAGAACTTAACGACTTAAAAACCAAATTCTTGTCTTTAGTTTCGCATGAGTTTAAAACGCCGTTGAGCGGAATCTTAACATCATCCATGCTGTTGAGTAAATACACTCGCGAAGATCAGCAGGTGAATAGAGATAAACACATTAAGATCATTACAGAAAAAGTACATTATCTAAATGCTATTTTGAATGATTTTCTGTCTATCGAAAAATTGGAAACCGGAAAGGTCAATTATAAAATTTCAACCTTTAGATTAAGTAAAGTCCTTAATGAGGTGGTTTATAATGCCAATATGTTGCTCAAAGAAGGACAACAAGTTAAATATCCTGAAAACATTGACGACATTGTCCTTGTACAGGATGAAAGGACCATTGAACTGGCCTTGACCAATTTGGTGCACAACGCCATTAAGTATTCGCCAGAATATTCGTTGGTCGTTATTACAATTACCCAAGACGAAAAGAATACAATTTTTGAAATATCCGACAATGGCATCGGAATTCCGGAAAAGGATCAAAAAAATATTTTCAATCGTTATTTTAGGGCAGAAAATGCCCTGACCACACCAGGCACCGGAATTGGATTGAATATTGTAAAATCAAACATTGAAAATCTAGGAGGGTCCATCCACTTTAAAAGCAAAGCCCATGAAGGCTCAACATTTATACTAAGCATACCAAACAAAGCATTATGACAAAAAAAGTATTATTGATTGAAGATGATGTCGTATTACGTGAAAACACGGCCGAATTATTAGAGCTTTCGGATTATGACGTGATTACCGCTTCCAATGGCAAAATTGGTGTCGAAAAAGCAATAAATGAACACCCAGATGTAATTGTTTGCGACATTATGATGCCCGAAATGGATGGTTATGATGTTTTGAGCACGCTTTCAAACAATGAACTTACCAAGTTTATACCTTTTATATTTTTATCTGCAAAAACTGAGCGACAAGATGTGCGCAAAGGGATGAATTTGGGAGCTGATGATTATATTACTAAACCCTTTAATGAAGAAGAGTTGGTTAGTGCCATTGAAAGCCGTTTGGCAAAAGTATCTATTTTAAAAGATTTCCAAAGAGAAGAGGAACTTAGTGAAAAAGAAAAAAAGACCTCTGATTTAAGAACGCTCAACGACTTAAAGGTGTATTTTGAAATACATGGTAAGGCATTTGATTTTCAGCAAGGCGATCTGATTTATGACGAAGGGCAAAATTCAAATTATATATTTTTAGTCCGTAGTGGCGTTGTAAAATGCCATAAGTTTGATGAACAAGGCAAAGAACTTACCACAGCTTTGTACAATACTTCGGATATCTTTGGTTATACTTCATTTACCCAAAACATTCCGTATCAAGAAACTTCAACGGCTATTAGAGATGTACAACTTTTTGGACTCTCAAAAGATCAGCTTAAACAAGTTCTTGATACCAATCAGAATGTGACCTTAGAACTTATTCAAATGCTCACCGACGATTTAAAAGATGTAAAAGATCAGTTATTGCAAATGGCTTACAGTTCTGTTAAAAAGAAAACGGCCAGTACCATATTAAAATTTGCCGAAAAACTGAGTCAGAGTCCTGGAGATGCTATCAAGATTTCACGAAGCGATCTGGCCAGTGTTGCAGGCATAGCCACCGAAACGCTTATCCGATGTCTTTCAGATTTCAAGAAAGAAGGCATGATTGATATTGAAGGTAGAAACATCAAAATTTTGGATATTCAAGAACTTCAGGAAGTGTATTAGATAAACTTACTCGACTTTAACGAAATTCACATCTATTCTTACTTCCAATGAAACTGAAAACGGGTTGCTGAATCCTTTTATAGTCAGTGAATTGCCATTTATAAGATATTCAAATGTTTCGCTAA
>NZ_DATJCY010000027.1:0-2250 GCF_035577925.1 Gelidibacter sp.
ATTTGTTTCCGATGATTTTACAGGTTTCAAAACGTTTACAAATCAAGCTCAGACCCAGTCCATCGATCGGAATTCGGCGATTATAATTAACGGTAAACCAAGATCGGATTTTGATAAGGAACTGAAAGAAGTACTCATTGCAGCAAATAAAACAGCAGAAAACGGAAATGAAATTAGTGTTGAATTTGAACATAATCCATCCAGCAGCCTTTCGTATATCAAATCAATGAATGTCATCAAAAATACTGGAAAAGATGGAACAGGTTTTATCATCATAAATGACGAAAATAACAATTCAAATCTGACTCATAATACTGTACAATCACAGAAAAACCAATCAGATTCTTTGATCGTTACTGGCAAAGCTATGAGATTAACCGATCCATCAAATTCATTGATAGCAACTGGCAGAGCGATTCGAAAAACCGATCAAACAGAAACCAATTACCTTAATGAATTAAGCTATTTTACGATTCACAAACATATTTCGGATGCTAATTTGAAAAACATTAAAAACTTTTTTGAATCGCATAATATCGATTTTAAGTCTTCAATAAAACGAAATAAAGAAGGAGGAATCTCAAAAATAAAAATTGAGATAAAAGATCAAAATGGCAAAACCTCAACAACGTCTTACGAAAACAATCAAGGCATTTCCAATTTTAAATTAGGATTAAAAGAAGACAAATTCTTTGTTGAATAATCCTAAAAACTCAAACACGTCATATTCTAAATGAAACATAACTTTTTATTACTTCTACTTTCTTTGTGCACTTTAAGCAGTTTTGCCCAAATAGAAATCACAGGAAAAATCATAGATTCAGAAACCGAAAAAACTTTGGGAAGTGCATCGGTAGTGGTTTCTCCAAAAGGAAAATCGAATATTTTAGGCTATGCCATTTCGGATAATGAAGGCACATTCAAAATTAAAATAACAACATCACTTGATAGTTTGAGCATTAAAGTTTCGTCGTTGGCTTATACGGCCCACACGAAAAACATTCTTGCAAAAAGTCAGGATGTAACAGTTAGGTTAGATCCTGCGGTAGAAACACTTGATGAAATATTTTTAAGACGACCGCCTATCCGTCAGCGTGGCGACACATTGGTTTTTGATCCTGCGGCTTTTAAAAGTAATAAAGACCGAAGCATTCAGGATGTTTTGGCAAAAATGCCAGGCATTGAAATTGATCCGAGTGGCGAAATCAAATATCAAGGTAAGCCGATCAATAAATTTTATGTAGAAGGTTTGGATTTGATGGGCGGAAAATACGGCATGGTCAGCAATAATTTGAACGCCGATAAAGTAAGTGCTGTTGAAATCTTGGAAAATCATCAACCGCTAAAAGTTTTGGACAGTTTGGTGCCTTCGGAACAAGCGGCCATCAATATTAAATTAAAAAACAAAGTAACGGTTTCAGGAAATATCGAAGCCGGTTTGGGCACTTCGCCTACCCTTTATTTTGGGAAATTGAGTCCAATGTTTTTCACGAAAGGTTTTCAAACTTTGGTAACCTATCAAACCAATAATAACGGAACGGATATCACTCAGGATTTTAGAAATTTTTCATATGCATCCTTTCGATTTGGAAGGCGCGACGAAGGTAAAAAAGATTGGTTTTCATTAGCTTCTCCAAGTCCGCCACCATTTTCGGGCAAGCGTTGGCTGGACAATCAGGCGCAGGCAGTTTCGGCAAATGCAGTATTTAAAAACAAAAAGGAACTTGAGTTTAAGGTCAACGCATCCTACATCAATAATTTGATAAAACGAGAAGGTGGCAATAAAACCACTTACTTTTTACCGGAAGGCGATACAACGATTGAAAATTTCACACAAAATAATTCAAGAGATGAATCATTGGATGTTTCGTTAAGTGTTGAGCGCAATAAAGACAAGAATTTTTTTAAAGAAAGTTTCAGTTTTAAGAAAGAATGGAATCGTGGATCGGCTTTTTTAACTGAAAATCTCGAACCTCAATATCAAAAACTGAACACGCCTTTTACGGATTTAAAAAACAATTTTGAAATTATTTTTCCTGTCGGAAAACAATTGATCACCTTTAATTCCAACATTCAATATAACGAAACGCCGCAAGCGTTACGCATTAGCCCCGGTGTTTTTTCTGAAATTCTTTCGCCCGATCAACCTATAAATTACGTGGATCAGCATCTTTTTGATAAAAAACTCGTTACCAATCATGCTTTGGATTTCACTAAAAAGTTTGGCAATTACAGTTTTAGCTTTCAGCC
>NZ_DATJCY010000028.1:0-1512 GCF_035577925.1 Gelidibacter sp.
ATTACGGCAATTTTTTCACGCTGTTTTTCAATATCTATTCCAACTTCATGATCGCTAATAATAACACCAGAAAACATGAAAGAATGCGTGATTGAAATATGCTTACCATCTTTTAAATGTGGTTTTCCGTTGTTGTCATAAACCAAATCGGCATCGGTATAACCAAATTCGGCCAACAGATGCCGCACACTTAAAAAGCCGCGTTGGTGCCATTCACTTTTCATGCTCAAAACACGTTGCATGCAGGTATCGGTCAAGGTAATTGGCTGGATCAGTTCGTCATAGGATTCGGTGATTTTCCAAATTTTAACAGTAGTTTGTGAGTTTGGAGTAATGGTTTTATATAAAGGCATTTAAGTTCTCGGAGTTATTAATTATCTTTGCAGACGCAAAACGAATTACAGAAACAAATATACAATTATGAACACAAAAACAATGCCTTACGTACCTTATAAAGTCAAAGACATGTCCCTTGCCGAATGGGGAAGAAAAGAAATAGAGTTGGCCGAAGCCGAAATGCCGGGATTGATGAGCTTACGTGAAGAATACGGAAACTCCCAACCTCTTAAAGGTGCACGTATTGCAGGATGTTTGCACATGACCATCCAGACCGCAGTTTTGATCGAAACTTTAAAAGCCCTTGGTGCCGAAGTGACTTGGAGTTCATGCAATATTTTCTCTACACAAGACCAAGCGGCGGCTGCAATTGCTGCAACTGGCGTTCCGGTTTATGCTTGGAAAGGGATGAATGAAGAAGAATTTAACTGGTGTATTGAGCAAACCTTGTTTTTTGGTGAAGACCGAAAACCATTGAACATGATTTTGGATGATGGTGGCGATTTGACCAATATGGTTTTTGATAAATATCCGGAATTAATGGCCGGAATCAATGGCCTTTCTGAAGAAACAACTACGGGCGTCCACCGACTTTATGAGCGCATGAAAAATGGCACGTTATCCATGCCTGCTATCAACGTGAATGACTCCGTAACCAAATCGAAATTTGACAACAAATACGGCTGTAAAGAAAGTGCTGTTGATGCGGTACGTCGTGCTACGGATGTGATGTTGGCCGGAAAACGTGTGGTGGTTTGTGGTTATGGTGATGTTGGTAAAGGTACGGCAGCATCGTTTAAAGGTGCCGGAAGTATTGTAACCGTCACTGAAATTGACCCGATTTGTGCATTGCAAGCAGCCATGGACGGTTTTGAAGTAAAACGTTTGGAAACTGTTGTTGCCAATGCTGATATTATCATTACAACTACAGGAAACAAAGACATTGTTCGTGCCGAGCATTTTGAAGCCATGAAAGACAAAACCATTGTTTGTAATATTGGTCATTTTGACAACGAAATCCAGATGGATTGGTTGAACAAAACCCATGGCGCGTCAAAAATTGAAATCAAACCTCAGGTTGATAAATACACGATTAACGGCAAAGATATTATCATTTTGGCCGAAGGGCGTTTGGTCAACTTAGGCTGTGCTACAGGCCATCCAAGTTTTGTGATG
>NZ_DATJCY010000029.1:0-13885 GCF_035577925.1 Gelidibacter sp.
TAAGTGAAATGGCCATCTTGGTTATCGTCGTCGTCGCGCTTAGTACACGAATAATTTATGGTCAGTATCAAGACCATTAGTAAGGCTAATACTTTGCCTAGTATAGCTGTTGTTGTTTTCATAATTACAATTTTTTTAAGGTTTTTCTCTAAACCTACGAAATAATTCACTAATAACCAATAAGATAAACCTCTTTAGTGCTGATTTGAGCATTTAATGTAAAAACAGTACCAACCAATAAAATAAATGTAAAAACCTGTTTCATAATATTCTATCTTTTGAAAAAACTAAGGTGAAAAAATCATAACCGTGAAGTTTTAGTGTGTCATTCTCAATTGAGAGGTTTTCTTACGAACATTCAGGTTACCAAAGGATATAATCGCGCGGGAATGGGATTCCTCATAATAACAATTAAAGCAAAACCTACGCGTTATTTTTAATGGCGTTTAAGAATTGGATTGAGAATTTTGAAGAAAAAATAAAATCTCCTTTCTGTTTTTAAAAGATACACCAAGATTTGATACTTCAAGCCATTGTAGTCTTTTCCTAAAAGTGAATCTAACGGATAAGCATTTATTGCCCGCATTTCACGCATTCGCAATTTTACTTCCTCAAAAGCCATTGTAGATTTAAACATTCGTATCATTGAAAAAAACACGATTGCTTGCTGAATTGATTTAACCCGCGCAACACAATCAGGATTAATCGTTTTGTGTTCTAAAGATTTAACAATTGGTTCAAAATCCTTCGCCGCACTTTGCATGTCTCTGATAAATTTTAGATAATGGCTAGGTTCTTTTTTGTTCAAAATACTTTCTGGGTTTTTTCGATACCGATAGGCATTAAACTTAAGATGCGCAATTCTTTCTGCTCCTAAAAATGTTCTAACGTTAAATTCAGCATCCTCTAAAAAATGTCCTTCTAAATATCTTAACTCTAGGCGTTCTGCATATTCTCGATTTGTAAGATGAAAGCAAGATTCATTTCGATACGGATAATATGCCATATATTCTTCGCCAGACACAATTAAAGATAGCATTTGGTCATTTACAAAATCCTCTAAATTGATGTGGTCTAACGCCCGCTCATCATCTGAAGATTCAGATGAAAACATTGTAAATAAAAAAGTCAAAACGTCTAATTTATGGCGTTCGCAAGTGTCAACTAAAACATTTAAACTGTTAGGGATTAAATAATCGTCAGAATCGATAAAATAAATATACGTTCCTTGAGCGTGATCCATGCCACAATTTCTGGCACTACCTACGCCACCGTTCTTTTTATCAATTAATTTAATATGTTTATGCTTGTTAGCATAGTCTTGAACAATTGCTAAACTACCATCTGTGGATCCGTCGTTGACAACAATAATCTCATAGTCATTGAACTCAAAATTTTGATCCAATACACTATCTAAACATTGAGCAACATATTTATCAACATTATAAACGGGAATAACAACACTTAATTTCATACATATTCATATTCTACATTTTGAAATAACCAACTCATTACAAACTCATTAAGCAATGAGTCATAAAATAAATGAACGCTGAAATATTAATAGCATTTTATTTATCGTGGTAAGTTTAAGAACCTCCTTTTTAAAGTTCAAAAGCCACGTATCCGCCAATCAATGAAAGATTTAAAATTAAATCTTTTAATGAAATTTTCCTAACTTCATCACATTTATTAAAATTAAAACTTTTCGATAAAACCATCATTTTTCTTCCCATCCAAAAAACAATATTTATAATTGGCTTATTTTAGCATTTTATCTAAATAAATGAAACAAATTGACAATGAGAGATTTGTGTTTTGCGCTTTTTTTTGCGAAAGATGTTTTTCTGATTTTATAAAAAATTGGAATTAATAAAAAGCCCGTTAGCGAATGATTGTTTCAGGTTCATTGTCGAATTCTATGTAAGTCTCAAAAACGTATATATATGAAGTGCTTTTGCTCACCTAAAATTAAACACTTATATTAGAACCATGAAAAAACTTCTCTTTATTTTATTGGTGGTACCGTTCCATTTAATGGCTCAGGAGGCACCTGGTTCTGTCCAATTCTGGGAGACCTTAAAAAATCATTGTGGTAAATCTTATGAAGGCCAAATTGCATCCGGAGGAAAAGAAGGCGATGGTTTTACCGGCGAAAAACTAATCATGCATGTACGCGCTTGTAACGACAACGAAATCAGAATTCCGTTTTTTGTGGGCGATGACAAATCCCGAACTTGGGTTTTAACAATGAATGCCGATAATTTAATCCTTCTAAAACACGACCACCGCTTGAAAGATGGTTCGGAAGATGCGGTAACACAATATGGCGGACTCAGTCCAAACACAGGACTTCCTGGTATTCAATTTTTTCCCGCCGATCAATTTACAGCCGATTTGATTGGTTATGCCTCCAATAATGTGTGGTGGATAACTCTAGATGAAACTTCATTTACCTATAACCTCAGAAGAATAGGTTCGGACCGCTTATTTTCAGTAAAATTTGATTTAACCAAAGAAGTAAAATCCCCTGGCGCACCTTGGGGAAGTAAAGATTAACAGAATTATAATATCTAAAATAAAAGCCAACCATTTAAAACCATTTCTTTGTATGAAGTGGTTTTTTTATGCTCGTTAACCATGCTGCATAATTAAAATCATTGTACAACCTTATACACTTCATCAATTAATATACCTTTGTAAAACATTACAAAACCATTGAAAGCACAACTCAAAAACATCGAAATATTTTTAAAAAGTTCCCACTTTTACAAAGGCGTTAAATTAACTTTTGCCGTTGTAAGCCCGTTGGTTATCCTCAGTTATTTAGGCCTTTTTGAGTATTCACACCCCATTGTTATGGGCGCTTTTTTAAACGCTCCCGGCGATGTCCCTGGCAGTTTAAAACGAAAGGTCAATGCTATTTTAATCAGCACGGGGCTAACAATGATTATTACCGCAATCATCCTATTGTGCAAACCTTATATACCCATTTTACTCATCGCGCTTGCGATCATTTCGTTTTGTGTATCCTTAATTTCGGTTTACGGATTTAGAGCATCTATGGTCTCTTTTTCTGGACTTTTGGCAATGGTTCTAGCGTTTGCCGTTCAAAAAGAAACCGCCCATGATATTTTTATCCACGTACTGTTAATGGGTTGCGGCGGACTTTGGTATCTGTTGGTATCTTTTCTTTTTAGAAAACTAGCTCCAAAAAAGGATGAAATCCAGTTTTTATCAGACACTTTATCCCTTACCAGTGATTACCTAAAATTAAGAGCGCGTTTATTGACCAGACGTACAAAACGCCAACAACTCATGCAAGAGGCGTTTATTCTTCAAAATCATATCAACGAAAAACATGAAACTTTAAGAGAATTACTCTTACTGGAACGCAAACGCTCAGGCCGATCGTATTATGATGAAAAACACTTATTAATCCTTATTTCTGCCATTAATATTTTTGAACTAATTGAGGCCAAACACCTTGATTATGCCGAAATTGATCGGTTGTTTGCCGACAAGAAATACTTGAAAGCGTCCCGGAAATTGAATATGGTGATGAGCAAACATCTAAAAACTTTATCAGAAGTATTGATTCAAAATCATAAAGTACCTGATAATGATGCTTTATTAAATGCACTTTCAAAAACAAAAGATAATATAGCTCAATATCTTGAAGATATAGGTTTGCCAAAAGCGCGCGAAGGCGCATTAGTACTCAGAAATCTATATGATTATCAAGAACATATTTTTGAAGACATCACCGCCATCCATCGGGTGATGGCCAATGTTAATGAGGCTTCAAAAGTATCCTTAAAACGACAAAACAAAAGCCCGTTTTTAACACTTGAAGAATACCGTTTCAATGTTATCACAGAAAACCTGAGTTTCAGCTCAACACTTTTTCGACATTCATTACGATTGACCACAGCACTTTTGTTTGCTTTTATTTTAGGTACTTTATTGGACATTCAAAACACCTATTGGATCCTTCTGACGCTCATCGTCATTATGCGGCCTAATTACGGATTGACCAAAGAACGCTCAAAAGACCGAACCATCGGAACGCTCATTGGTGCCGCAGTTGCCATTGGCATTGTCCTGCTCACCCAAAACGTGGTCGTGTATTCGGTTTTGGCCATCATATCCCTAACCTTATCATTTGCATTGATACAACAAAATTATAAATCGGCGGCAGCTTTGATCACCATTAATATTGTTTTTGTGTATTCATTGATCAATCCTGATGCGTTTCAGGTCATTCAATATCGGGTTATTGATACACTGATTGGCGCCAGTATTGCCGTGGTTGCCAATTATACCTTATGGCCAAGTTGGGAAGCTTTAAATTTAAAAAATGTGCTTGTTGATGCTTTGAATAAAAACAGAAAATATCTTTTGGCGACCCAGCAATTGTATTATGACAAAAAAGAAAATGAGCTTAGCTATAAATTAGCACGAAAAGAAGCGTTTTTGGCTATCAGTAATTTGAATGCTGCTTTTCAAAGATTGACGCAAGATCCAAAATCCAAACAAAAAGAATTTCAGCTTATTTATGGTATGGTCACTTTAAACCAAACCATGGTTTCTGCTATTGCATCAATTGGAAGTTTTATCATTAACCATCAAACCACGCCCGCTTCAAAAGAATTTGATGCGCTAATTTTAAAAATTGCGAGTACGCTTCAAGTCTCTTGTTCAATTCTAGATAATGTCGATGCCATTGCTGAGGTCCATACCATGGATATCGAAAAAGCAAAGGAAAAATTATTGCAAACCTATCATAGCTTATCAAAAATGCGTGATGAAGCGATTGAAAAAGGCGAAACAACATTAGATATTGAAACCTTACATCATCTTCAGGAAGCTTATCTGATTTCCAATCAGTTGGTCTGGCTAAAAACACTTTCTGACAATCTTAAAAAAGCAAGTTTGAAGTACCGCAAATTATTATGACACTATTTAAATAAATCTGCGTCATTTACGATATTGTCGAAAATAAAAATAGATCAATTTAAGCCATAAAAAAACCACCTCAATCAAAATCGAAGTGGTTTTCATTTTTCAGAATCAATCCGTTAGTATTATTTTTGGAAGGCTTCTAACCCTTCCTTCATCCATTCAAAATACGCTTGTGCATCGGGTGTATAACCCACAGGATCATTTAAGTTTTCTTCATCATGGCCGATAAGCGCATAAAAAGGCTGGGTATTTGTTTTATAGCGGATGGTTTGGAATTCACTCCATTTCTGACCAATATATTTTAATTGCTTACCCGGTCGCAATTGCGATTCTACCACTTCATGATCTTCCAGTTTTCGTTTATCATCAACATATAAAGAAATCAAAACGACTTCATTCTTTAAGACATTCAGCACCTGATCATTAGGCCAAACGTGCTGTTCCATCTTTCTACAATTTACACAGGCCCATCCCGTAAAGTCCAACATCACCGGTTTACCAACGGATTTTGCATAAGCCATTCCCTTATCATAGTCATTGAATGCTAAAATTTGGTGTGGTGCCAAAAGATGTGCGCCGTCAGGAAGTTCTTGTGAATCATTGGAAACAAATCCGCCGCCGCCCGATTTGGAATAGCCAACGCCATAAGGCGATTCAGAATAATCTAATGGTGGTGGGAACGCGCTTATCAAATTAAGTGGCGCACCCCAAAGACCTGGAATCATATAAATCGTAAAACTCAACACCAATAATCCAAGACTTAATCGTCCAACAGAAATATGGGTCAATGGCGAATCATTTGGCAACTTGATTTTCCCGAAGAGATAAAAGGCCAACGCTCCAAAAATGGCAATCCAGATGGCGATAAATACCTCGCGCTCCAAGAAATGCAGTTGTAATACCAAATCGGCTTGTGATAAAAATTTAAAGGCAAATGCCAATTCTAAAAATCCTAAAACAACTTTTACGGTATTTAACCATCCGCCTGATTTTGGCAAAGAATTCATCCATCCCGGAAATGCTGCAAAAAGACCAAATGGCAATGCCAATGCCAATGAAAACCCAAGCATCCCAATCATTGGTGCAATACCGCCCGAGGTGGCAGAAAGCACAATAATATTACCTACAAAAGGTCCTGTACATGAAAATGAAACAATAGCTAACGCCAAAGCCATAAAAAAGATACCGGTATAACCGCCCTTATCTGCTTTACGATCAATTTTGTTGGCCCATGAATTGGGTAACATAATCTCAAAAGCCCCCAAAAATGATACCGCAAAAACAACAAGGATTATAAAGAACAACAAGTTAAAGGTTACGCTTGTAGAAAACTCATTAATGGCGCTCGCACCAAAAACAGCAACCACACCTGTACCAAGAATGACATAAATAATGATAATACAAACCCCATAGATAATTGCATTTTTGATACCCTGCGCTTTATTCTGACTTTGTTTGGTAAAGAAACTTACCGTCATTGGGATTAGCGGGAAAACGCAAGGCGTAAACAAAGCAATAAGTCCGGCACCGATACCTAAAATAAAAATGGTCCAAAGACCATTGGTATCAGCATCTTTATCCTCTTTGTTAAGAGCTACATTTTCTTTAACTACAGTATTGTTTGAAGCATCTGCAGCGTCATTATCTGTTGGAGCTTGAAAATTAATACCACTTTTATCGGCATCAGATGCGCTCGATGTCGTACTGCCATCGGCATTGGCTTTTGACAGATCAAACTCCAAATCGATGTAAGTTGGTGGTAAACATCTAATGTCATCACACACCATAAATTCCACTTCTCCTTTAACGATAGAAAGTTCTTTGTTGATAACTTTAATACGCTGTCTGAATTCGGCAGTATCTTCAAAAAACTTGATCATCATATTAAAAACCACATCATTGACCGTAACGCCATCTTCCTCAACAGTAGCACCTATAAGCTCGGCATCTTTACCGGTTTCGTAAATAAACGTGGTTGGAATTGGACCGTCCTCCGGGACAATTTGTGAATATAAATGCCAACCTCTATCAATGACGGCATTTGTAATAAGTTCATATTCGGTATCTGATATTTTTTTGACCGAAGTGGACCATTTCACAGGCTCTAAGACCTGAGCATTTGTGGTAAACGATGTTATGGAAAGCAGTAAAAAGCAAAGAAAAATATTTCTCATTTTGATGGTGTTAATTAGGCGATATTCACTATTTGAAACAGAAGAAAATCATGAATTTCAACTTCTCTTTCCACAAGACGTTTGAAATATAGAATGCCCTTATAATAAAATGTTAAACTATTTATTATTCGTAAAAATCAAGGTGCAAAGGTAAATAAAAGAAACGGGAAGCCATACAATTTAGATAGGTTGTGACAGGTTTAACAAAAATTTATACTGTCATTACTTATCAAATTATCAAACTGATTTTTGTATTATTGTAAGGTCAAACTACCAGCCAATTGTTTTAGAGTAACTTCTGATAATTTTGCTTGATATTTGGCATTGCTCAAGCGCAGACTTGCATTGATATAATTGAGTTGTGCTGTTCTGAATTCAATGGTCGGAATGGTTCCAATCTTAAATTTAGCCAAGGTAATATTTAAATTTTCTTTGGCAATTTCTGCATTACTAGTTTCCAAATCGATTAAACTCAAATTGGTTAAATACGTCTGAAACGCCATGTTTAACTGTGTTTTTATCGTTTGGGTCTGTTGTTCTATGGCAATGGCCGTATTGTCTATTTGAAGTTTGGCCTTTTTCTCATTTCTATTTTGATTGGATCCGTTAAAAATATCAATAGTGGCCGCAAAACCATAGCTCCAACCTTGGGCATTGTTTTTTGTTGTAAATCCCAAACTCGATTCCGAATCGCTAAAATTATATCCGGTTGTTGCCGAAATCCTCGGATAACGATTTCCTTTGATTTGCTTCAATTGCAATTCCGAAATACGTTTATTAATCAGTTGCGCCTGCAATTCGGGGTTTTGATTGGCGGCTAAACGCTCCAATTCATCCAATTGTAAATTGGTAACAATCATCACCTCATCACTCACTTTAAAATCGATATTTGAATCGCGCGCCATTATTTCATTCAACCGAATTTTAGTATTGATGTACAGCTCTTTTTGTCTTATATACAATGTTTTATCGGTATTAAAATCAACTTGGGCATTGAGTACTTCCAATTTGGAGGCCTTACCTATTTTATAGCGATTATCGGCCAGTTCAACACGTTGATCAGAAATGACCAAGGTACTATCCAAAGCCACTAATTGCTGCTGTTGTTGCACCAAATCATAATACGTAATCATCACCTCGCTAACACGATTTAACAGCGTACTTTGCAATTGGGCCTTGCCAAGCTGTTCAAGTTCTTTAAGTTGGTCATAGCGTGCAAACATACTCAAACCGTCAAAAATGGTCCAGTCCAATCCTACACCATAACTAAGGTTATTGTTTTTGGCATTGTCCAATTCAATAACATTGCCATCCGATCGTGTTTGAGAAATATTTTGGATGCTATTATTTGTAGATGCCTGAGCAAAAACACGAGGAAGCATACCAGCATAACCAGGACTGACACTAAGTGAATCCTCCTTGAGCGTATTTCTTGACAAACGGATGTCATAATTATTTTCTAAAGTAATTTCTACCGCTTCTTCAAGTGTTAACAAGTGCTGTGCGTGGGTTTCAAAAGTAAAAAACCCTATATAGATACCGAGATATATTGACCAATATTTATAGCTTACCATAACTCTCAATTTTATCAAATTCTGGATGGTGTTTGCGCTCGCGTGACCACATCATATAAATAGCTGGAATAATGAACAACGTTAAAACAAGTGAAAACAAAGTACCTCCAATAATAACCACTCCCATCCCGATACGGCTTACAGAAGCTGCACCAAGTGATAGGGCAATGGGCAGTGCACCCAAAGCAATCGTTAAACTGGTCATCAAAATTGGTCGTAATCGTGCTACTGCAGCTTTCTCAATAGCCTCATGTTTGGGCATGCCTTCTTCTCGAAGTTGATTGGCAAATTCTACAATCAAAATACCATTTTTAGTTACCAATCCAATAAGCATAATCGTACCAATCTGACTGAAAATATTCCAGGTCTGTCCAAACAGCCAAAGTGAAAACAGCGCTCCTGCTACGGCCATTGGAACGGTTAAAATAATCACAAACGGATCGATAAAACTTTCAAATTGTGCAGCTAAAATTAAGAAAATGAGCAATAATGCCAATCCAAAAGCAAACATGGTATTAGAGCTACTCTCTACAAAATCACGAGATTCCCCACCCAAATCGGTTGAAAAAGAATCGTCCAAAACTTGTGCCTTAATACTTTCCATAGCTTCAATACCATCACCAATACTCATTCCTGGAGCCAAACTTGCAGATACAGTGGCCGACATATAACGGTTGTTATGATACAATTGTGGCGGACTGCTATGCTCTTCAGTAGTCACCAAATTATCCATTTGAATCAATTGCCCTTTATCATTCTTAACGTACATCGATTTAAGGTCCATCGGCTCATTACGATCTTTTTTATCAAACTGACCGATCACTTGGTATTGTTTTCCATTCATCATGAAATATCCAAAACGCTGTCCGCTTAACGATAGCTGAAGTGTTTGTGCAACATCCAGAACCGAAACACCTAAACTTTTTGCTTTATTCCGATCAATAGTCACATAAATTTCGGGTTTATTGAATTTTAAGTTGACATCGGTATTGGCAAAAACAGGATGATTTTCGGCCGCTTCCATAAACTCTGGAATCTTTTCTTGAAGCTTCTCAAAATTCGGTGCCTGGATAATATACTGAATAGGCATTCCTCCTCGCCTATTTACGGCAATTGTTGGCGTTTCAGAAACATTGACACGCGCATTTTCATAACCTCTGGTCCATCGGGTTAAATCTTCGGCAATTTCTTTTTGCGTTCGGTCACGTTCACTCGGATCAACCAACGAAATTGTGGCACGGCCACTATTTACTGATGATGAGCCAAAACCTGGTGAAGTAATTACTAAACTTACTTTTTTCTCTGGAATGGAATCATTGATCAAATCTGTGATTTCATCCATAAACCGATCCATATAATCAAACGAAGCACCTTCGGGCGCGGTGACATTTAGCCCAATATAACTACGGTCATCATAAGGTGCAGTTTCCTTTTGGAGCAAGCTATAAAACAAGCCGATCATGACCAGACAAACCACCAAAATCGGGAAACTTAGCCATTTTTTAGTCATGAATTTACCTAATGAATTGGCATAGGAATTATTCATTTTAACAAAATAACGTTCGGTAAAATTATAGAATTTAGAACGTTTTTGCTTTCCTGGCCGCATCATATAGGCATTTAACATAGGTGTCAATGTCAAAGAAACAAACGCCGAAATCATAACGGCAGAGGCAATGACTACACCAAATTCCCTAAACAATCGTCCAACAAAACCTTCAAGGAAAATAACAGGCAAAAACACTGCAGCCAAAGTGACCGAAATAGAAATAACTGCAAAGAATATTTCATTGGAACCTTTAATGGCCGCTTCAATAGGCGACATGCCTTCCTCAACTTTTTTATAGATATTTTCGGTCACCACAATACCATCGTCCACCACCAAACCTGTGGCCAACACAATTGCCAAAAGGGTTAACACATTAATTGAAAACCCAAACAACCACATGATAAAAAACGTAGAAATTAAAGAGACAGGAATATCAACGAGCGGACGCATGGCCATGGACCAGTTTCTGAAAAACAGATAGATGACCAAAATCACCAAAACCACAGAAATCAGTAAAGTTTCTACCACCTCGGTGATGGCACGCTTTACAAACAACGTGTCATCAATAACGACATTAAGTTTAAAATCGGCAGGTAAATCTTCTTTTAATCGGTCAAATTCTTTGTAAAAATCTTCGGCAATGGCTACATAATTGGTTCCTGGCTGCGGTATAATTGCTAATGAAATCATGGGTTGGCCAGAATCGCTCAACTTGGTTTCCATGTTTTCTGCTTCCAAAGTAGCATTCCCGATATCACTAAAACGTACCACTTTTGCGCCATCGGCAGAAATGATAATATCATTAAATTCTTGTTCTGTTGATAAGTTTCCAATGGTTTTTACGCTCAACTCAGTATTGGCTCCTGTTAACTTCCCCGAAGGCAACTCTACATTTTGCGTTAAAAGTGCTTGTCTTACTTCGGCAACAGTCACACCATAAGATGCCAATTTTAAAGGGTCAATCCATAAACGCATGGCGTAACGACGCTGCCCCCAAATTTGCACACTACTAACTCCTGGAATAGTTTGCAAACGTTGTACAAGGACATTATCGGCATAATCGGTAAGTTCAAGAATGTTTTTATTATCACTTTGAACGGTCATGGAAATAATAGCACGCGAATCGGCATCAGCTTTTGAAACCACAGGTGCTGCATCAATATCCTGAGGCAAACTTCTAATGGCCTGCGACACTTTATCACGCACATCGTTGGCAGCTTCCTCAAGATCTTTATCAAGATTAAATTCGATATTGATCCTGCTAGAACCTTGGTTACTTGAGGACGTTATATTTCGGATGCCATCGATACCGTTAATTGCTTTTTCAAGAGGTTCTGTAATTTGCGATTCGATAATATCGGCATTGGCACCAGCATAATTGGTACTTACCGAAATTTGTGCCGGATCAATGGATGGAAACTCCCGAACGCCAAGATACGTAAAACCAATAAACCCAAAAAGCATGATGGTCAAATTCATCACGATGGTCAGTACTGGGCGCTTAATACTTAAGGTAGATAAACTCATTGGTTTAATTAATTCTTTAAATTTACTTTTACTGCGGTACCGTTTTTAAGTGACATCACGCCCGAAGTTAAAATAGTGTCACCTACTTTAAGCCCCGAAAGCACACGAACGTCAGTAGCCGTTCTGGCACCAGTTTCGACAATAACTTCTTTAGCTTTTCCATCTTGTGTAATGAATATTTTCTTTCCATTTTGTATCGGAATTAAAGCTTCGGTAGGCACTAGCAATGCATCATTCACCACTTCTAGCGGCATAACAACATTAGCAAAAGTTCCGGGATATAGTTTGCCATCTTTATTTTCGGCAATAGCCCTCATCTTTAAAGTTCTTGTTGCGATATCAACCTGGGGTTCAATGGCATAAATTTTAGCAATGTGTTCTTCTTGCGAATTGGATGTTGTGAAAGTCAGAGAATTACCAACTTTCATTTGCGAAGCATACTTTTCAGGAATAGCAAAGGTCAACTTCAATTGACTGGTATTAACCAAGTTTGCAATGGTCGTTGCCGGCGTCACATAAGTTCCTTTAGAGATTGAGCGCAGGCCGATGGTTCCTGAAAATGGCGCGCGTACTGTAGTTTTTGATAATTGTGCGGCAATCAACTCCGATTCTGCACGCGTAGATTCAAGATTGGCATTAGCAATATCAAAATCCTCTTGACTGATGGCATGTTTTTCCAATAAAAGTTTGGCACGTCTTTGATTTTCTGAGGCCAGTTCTTCAGCTGTTTTTACTTTAGATAATTGCGCACGAAGTTCAATATCATTAACGTTAAAAAGAACTTGACCTTTTGAAACTTTTGAGCCTTCTTCAAAATTAATATTTTCTATAATTCCAGAAACCTCACTTCTCAGCTCAATTTCTTCATTGGCTTCCAAAGTTCCTGAAAGATTAATATTGTCGGCAAATCTTTGGGCTTTTAAAATTTGCCCTTCAACCCCCATAATACTGACGGTCCGTTTTGCACTTTGAAGTTTACTCTTTTCTGAATTTTCACTAATTCTATATACAATAAGGGCAATTATTCCACATATAATAAGCGTGAAAAAAATATGTCTTTTTTTCATTAAGCGGTAGTTTATTAGGTTAAGGAAATCCTCTTGTTACAAATCTAATTTTTAAATCCTAAAACCGTCAAACGATAAGATTTTTTTAACAAACTTTAAGATAATTATAGGCTTCTTGAATTGTATAGCGTCATTTATTTAACTATAAAAACACGTTTCTAGCAAATTCTTGTTTGATGTCTTTTGCAGTTTTTGACGATTGCAACAATAGCATATCTATTTTAGGAAAAACATGAGTAATTATGATGATAAAACTTCGTAATTACTTCATCATTTCTCTTTTAATATCATCTACATTATCAAACTCAGCATCAATAACAGCATCTGGTTTATAGGTGAGTTTTGACACCACGACATGTGTTATAAACGACAATACAAACCCTGGAATCAACTCATACCAATCTTTGAAAGGATGATCAAAATAAATCCAGATCAGAACGGTAAATCCGCCTACTAACATTCCTGCAAGCGCTCCAGCTTTACTGGATTTTTTATACAATAAAGAAAGAAGTATCAGTGGGCCAAAAGCGGCACCAAAACCAGCCCAAGCATTTCCCACCAAATTTAAAATACTATCGCGAGGCTGTAATGACAATGCCAAAGCTATCACCGCAACAACCAAAACAGATACTCGGCTAGCAACCAACAAATTTTTTGGAGTAGCTTTAGGTTTAATAAACGCTTTGTAAATATCCTCGGTCAAGGAACTTGAAGTTACTAAAAGTTGTGATGAAATAGTACTCATCACCGCTGCCAAAATTGCAGACAAAAGAAATCCACCAACCAAAGGATGAAACAAAGTTCTTGAAAAATAAATGAAAATCGTTTCAGCTTCACGGTTGGAACCATCAAAAACAACCATGGTTGTTTGATCAAATTTCATAAGGTATGCAATACCGATCAAGCCGATGCTCAAAGCCCCAAATACGGTTAAAACCATCCATGAGATACCTATATTTTTGGCTTTAATCAAATCCTTTGGCTTATCAATGGCCATAAAGCGCACCAAAATATGAGGTTGTCCAAAAT
>NZ_DATJCY010000030.1:0-12418 GCF_035577925.1 Gelidibacter sp.
AATTTTGTAAGATTCTATCATTTCCAAAGGCATAAAAGTTTGGCCTTCGGGAAAGATGATCAAATTGGTCGAGTCGGTTTCAACTTCAATCTTATAGGTAATCTGTTCTCCAATTTTGATTTTTGTAGAATCAATGGACGATTTGACCTGAGCGAAAGAGATAACAGAAAATAAAAAAAAGAGGATGGACAAAACAACGGACGACGGCTGACCGACATCGGCTAAGTTTTTGTCAAAACCTAAATTGAAATGCTTCATTATTAATTTTAAATTCTTCATTGATTAAGCTCTGTGTTTAAAGTAGCCCAATAGTTTTGTGACATAGCTTTCATCCAAACGGCAATCGATGGTACCCGCGCCAGATTTTGTAAAGGAGTCTTTGTAATAGTTAACACGCTCATTATAATATTTGCTATAATCGGTTCTTATCTTTTTAGAAGCGGTATTGACCAACATATATTCGTTGGTTTCTTCATCGCGCATTTGTACAATGCCCAAATTTGGAATACTTTCTTCGTGTTTGTCATACACGCGTATGCCCGTAAGGTCATGTTTATTGGCAACAATCTTAAGTGTTTGTTGGTAATCATGCGCTATAAAATCAGAAAGCATAAAAACAATAGCGCGTTTTTTCATCACGCCCGATAAAAATTTCAGGGCATTTGTAATGTCGGTCTTTTTGCTTTTTGGTTTAAATTCGAGCAATTCACGAATGATGCGCAACACATGAAACCGACCTTTTTTTGGCGGAATGTATAATTCGACGCCATCTGTAAAAAGGATCAATCCAATTTTGTCATTGTTTTGTGTAGCCGAAAATGCCAAGGTTGCGGCAATTTCCGTAATGACTTCGTTTTTAAATTGCTCATCGGTACCAAACCATTCCGAACCCGAAACATCCACCATCAACATCATGGTCAGTTCGCGTTCTTCTTCAAATATTTTGATGTGCGGTTCGTTGTATCGTGCGGTAACGTTCCAATCAATATTACGGACATCATCGCCATATTGATATTGGCGCACTTCACTAAAAGTCATACCACGCCCTTTGAAGGTAGAATGGTATTCGCCTCCAAAAATATGATTGGACAAACGCCGTGTCTTAATCTCTATTTTGCGTACTTTTTTTAAAAGCTCTTTTGTATCCATTTTTGTTGAAACTGCAATTTGCAGGCGTAATAATCAGTTGGTTTTTAATGTATTCGGAATTTAGCGCAAAAGCAAACTGCTCACTGCGACAGAATACTGTGCACTGATTTACGGTACTTCAATTTCGTTAACGATTTTATTGATGATATCAACAGAAGTGATGTTTTCGGCTTCAGCTTCATAAGTAATTCCAATTCTGTGGCGCAACACATCATGTACAACGGCGCGGACATCTTCAGGAATCACATAGCCACGACGTTTGATAAAGGCATAACATTTGGCTGCAACAGATAGGTTGATACTACCACGTGGCGAAGCACCAAAGGCGATCAAAGGTTTTAAATCGGCAAGTTTGTATTTTTCCGGATAACGTGTGGCAAAGATGATATCAAGAATGTATTTTTCTATTTTCTCATCCATATAAACTTCACGAACCGTTTGCTGCGCTCTTAAAATCTGATCTGTAGAAACCACGGCATTTACTTTTTCATAAGTGCCCTTTAGATTGGCGCGTATAATTAATTGTTCTTCTTCCAGTTTTGGATAATCGATAACCGTTTTCAACATAAAACGGTCCACTTGAGCTTCTGGCAATGGGTAAGTTCCTTCTTGCTCAATTGGGTTTTGTGTGGCCATGACCAAAAACGGTTTGTCCAGTCTATAGGTTTCATCGCCAATGGTCACTTGTTTTTCCTGCATCGCTTCCAGTAAAGCCGATTGTACTTTGGCAGGTGCTCTGTTGATCTCATCCGCAAGTACGAAATTGGCGAAAATTGGTCCTTTTTTAATAGTAAAGTCATTGACCTTCATGTTATAGATCAAAGTTCCAACCACATCGGCAGGCAATAAATCGGGTGTAAATTGTATTCTGCTAAAACTGGCATCAATAGCTTGGGAAAGCGTGTTAATGGCCAAAGTTTTTGCTAATCCCGGAACACCTTCCAATAGAATATGACCTTGTCCCAACAATCCAATCAGTAAGCGCTCTACCATATATTTTTGGCCAACGATTACTTTATTCATTTCAAAAGTAAGCAAATCGACAAAGGCGCTTTCTCTTTCAATTTTTTCATTAATGCTTTTGATATCAACTGTTTCTTGCATCATAATTAGGAATTATTATAGACTTAAATAAGGGTCTGATTTTTTGTGTAGTGCAAATTGTTAAAATTTTTACTGGTTTGCTGTTAACGATTGGTTAAAAATTGAGGCGTATCAGTATAAGTGCTACACATTTAATACTATTTTAAGGAATCAAAATAAAGGATCTGGAGTCTTGTTTTTAAACAGCAACACCCGAATCCAAAAATAGACTATTTTTTGAAGTAGCAAATATAATGGTGCTATAATCGTATAAATTGGGATTATATTTTATGTGTTTTAAGTATTTTTATCCATCCATTGAAGTAGGTTTTAAAATTACGTCAGATCTACTTGATGGAATAAACATCAAATTAAAAGTAATAGATTCGAAGTGACTTAGAAATAGAAAACAAATATGAAAAAAACAGCATTAATAACAGGAGCCACAAGTGGCATTGGGCGTGCTACAGCACACGAGTTTGCAAAACATGGTATAAATTTAATTTTGTGTGGTCGGCGTCAAGAGCGTTTGGATACGATTAAAAACGCATTGGAAAAATCGACCGATGTTCATGTTCTAAATTTTGATGTCCGTGATAAAGACGCTACTTTTAATGCCATCCAATCGCTTACGGAACAGTTTAAGACCATTGATATTTTGATTAACAATGCTGGAAATGCCCACGGATTGGATCCCATCCAAACCGGAAATGTTGAGGATTGGGACGCCATGATGGACATTAACGTTAAAGGTTTGTTGTATGTCAGCAAAGCGATTATTCCGCAAATGACCGAGCGACAATCTGGGCATATTATTAATATTGGATCTTCGGCCGGAAAAGAAGTTTATCCTAAAGGGAATGTGTATTGTGCCAGTAAACATGCGGTGTTGGCAATTACTGAAGGGATGCGCATTGATCTGAATCCTTATGGAATTAAAGTCAGTGGTATAAATCCGGGATTGGTAGAAACGGAATTTTCTCAGGTACGCTTTAAAGGGGATGCCAATGCAAATGATGTCTATAAGGGATATAAAGCCTTACAGCCCGAAGATATTGCAGAGATTATTTATTTTGCGGTTTCTAGACCGGCACATGTGAATATTGCTGATTTGTTGGTGTTTCCAACAGCGCAGGCGTCATCGACGATTGTGAAAAAGGGGAATTGATATTATTTATTTTCTATTATTTATTTTTATTGTGGCGCACTTTAGTTGATTTGGAGGTTTATAGGGAAGAGATACTTTTGTCTATGATTTTGATGAAGAGGTATTTGTATTATTTGTTTACTATTATTTATTTTTATTATGGCACACTTTAGTTCATTTGAAGATTTAGAGGTTTACAAGGAAGCAACACTCTTTTGTGATGACATTTGGGATATTATGTGCAATACAACGCTTCAACAAGATTTTAAATTGAAAAATCAGATTAATGGATCTTCAGGATCAATAATGGATAATATTGCTGAAGGTTTCGGAAGAGGTGGAAACAAGGAGTTTATTATGTTTTTAGGAATTTCAAGAGGTTCTTGTAGTGAATCAAAAGCTCAGCTGTTGCGTGCTTATAGAAGACAGCATATTTCCGAAGAAACTTATCATACTCTAAATAATAAAGCTCAAAATCTGATAGATCAGCTTTCGAAATTCATTAATTATCTCAAGAAATCAGATCGCAGAGGTTCTAAATTTGATTAAACATGAAAGCACATTATTGAATAATCCTTATATCAGTAATCATGAAAATAAATAATAAAAATAAGGAATAGTCATTGTGATCAATTATAATTAAGAATAGAAATAAACAATAGTTTATGCCTTCTAGAATAAAAAATAGAAATAATCAATAAACAATTGCAATGATCAACAAACGGCTTCTCATAAAAAACCTATTGGCTCACAACGATGAGAACAGTTTCTATGATAAGAAACGGCAAATTGATATTGGCGAAAAGGAAGGGAAAGCAAAATTTTTAAAACACATTTGTGCGCTTTCAAATAGCAATCCAAAAAACAATTCGTTTATCGTTATTGGTGTTGAAGATGAGGATAATGCTATTGTAGGGGTTGATTTTTTTGATGACAGTAAAATTCAAAATCTGATTAATGCCTATTTGACCAATCCGCCTATTGTGCAATATGAAAATATTCCATTCCCACATTTGCCAGATGATAAAGTGGTGGGATTGGTCACCATCCGACCTATTGATGGATTGACCTCCTTAAAAAAGAACATCTGGAAATATTATGGTGGTTCGGTCTTTTTTAGGGATGGCAGTATCAGTATGCCTAAGAATTTTGATGTTGAGATTAAAGATGTCAATTCAAAAATTGTTGAAGCTATTGAGAACCATTCCCAAAACAACATCCAGCACACGCTAGATGGTGTTTTCGATTTTTTAAACAAACGGAAAGATTATCATCCCCAATATTTGATTTTCAAAGAATATTTTGTGCTCTGTTGGGCAGGACAGAAAAAAACTTATAAGGATGAAGTTTTTTATAGTCGGGTTGATATTGAGTTGATTAATGAGCAAGTGCGACTATTTTTTTCAGCCTTTGATGAAGTGTCCATTAATTATGATGACGACTCTTTTAACATTGTGGAGTACGTTAGTTTAGGATTACAAAACAATAATAAGTTTTATCCTTTAGAAGAAACCCGCATTACGTTTAATAATAACGCCACTTATAATTTAGAAACAAAATTACTTTTTGAAGCGCCTCAATTTGATAAAAAAGTGTTGCATCACATCTATAATTCCAACAATACAATTTTAGAAAAACTCAAAAAGGGCGTGGCACTCAGTGCCAATGAAACACATGATTTGAACAATTTGCCGGCCACTTATCTCATTTGTTATCTCAACTTATTCCATGATGCTGTTGATAAACTTAATGAGGCCAAACCATTTTTAAAAGCGTATAGCCAAGAGTTATATGGCAAGTATAAGGAAGCCTTGCGTATTTTAAGAAAAGTAAAATACAGTTAGAATAGTTGGTGAATGCATTTTGTCGAGTTTTTTGAACACTCACTTCCGTTTATACTGATTTTTTTGCGCATTGAAGTTTTTAGTTTTGGATTTAGAAAAACTTTTCGATATTTACAGTGCTATTAATCAATTACATATATTCCTGCTTCTCCCGATAATAAGTCGGCATTGAAGCAGGATTTTTTTTGATGTATTCTGTCGAGGTTTTTTAAAATGTACAGAAAAATGATGATTTTATCAGCCTTATGCATTTCATCGAATATTTTGTAGGCTTCTGTTCATTCGTACCGATTTTTTTACCAATGATAGTTTTTAATTCAATGGATCAAAAAAGAGTTGCATTTTTACAGTGCTATTAATCATTACAGATAAAAATCCTGCTTCTCCCGATATTTAATTGGCATTGAAGCAGGATTTTTAGTTTTTAGATAATTTTCTGTAAGATTTTTATAAAGAATAAATTAGTTATAAAGGTTATGACTTAATAAGATTGTTCTTGTCTATTTCTTCACATTCTCCGCCTGCGCTTTATGCATAAACTCCTCACATTTTTCCACCATGTTTTTACTGCCGCAAATAAAAGGAACGCGTTCATGAAGTTCAGTAGGTTGGATGTCTAAAATGCGCTGAAAACCATCACTGGCTTTTCCGTTGGCTTGCTCGGCCAAAAATGCCATCGGATTACATTCATAAAGCAAGCGCAATTTTCCGTTGGAATTTAATGAGCTTTTTGGGTAAATATAAATACCGCCTTTAATCATATTTCGATGGAAATCTGAAACCAACGAGCCAATATATCTGGACGTATAAGGGCGATCGCCTTCTTCCATTTGACAATATTTGATATAGTTTTTCACACCTTGCGGGAAATGGATGTAATTCCCTTCGTTGACAGAATAAATACGACCATCTTCAGGAAACTGCATGTTGGGGTGCGACAGATAAAAAGTGCCAATGGCAGGATTCAACGTAAAACCATTAACTCCAGCACCCGTGGTATAAACCAGCATGGTTGAGGTGCCGTAAACCACATATCCGGCAGCAACTTGCTGATGGCCCGGTTGTAAAAAATCCTGAAGTGTTACTGGCGTTCCAATCGGCGTAACACGTCGGTAAATAGAAAAAATTGTACCTACAGAAACATTTACATCAATGTTTGATGAGCCATCTAAGGGATCAATTAAAACCACATATTTATTTTGATATTTTTCGTCTTGGCTGTTAATGGCAATAAAATCATCTTCTTCCTCGCTGGCAATGCCGCATACAATATTACGGTTGGTCAAGGTCTGTATAAATTTTTCGTTGGCATAGACATCTAGTTTTTGCTGATCTTCGCCCTGAACATTGACATCACCAACCGAACCGATAATGTCTACCAGACCAGCTTTGTTAACTTCGTAATTAACGACTTTGGCAGCTAATCGGATCGAATTAATAAGACTGGAAAGTTCACCGGATGAATATTTAAAAGCAGCTTGGTTTTCAATAATGAATTCACCTAAAGTTTGATGTTTTCGAAACATGAAGTATTTTGGATTTGTTTCTGCAAATATCGTTTTTTTAAATGAACTACAACGTTTTCGTGAATCTTTAATGTTTCTAATTTTTAGAGTTTGCATTATATTTGACTTCAATTTTTGAAATAATGACGTTTAAAATAAGAAAGGCAACATCTACAGATATGCCTCAAGTACTTGATTTAATCACTGAATTGGCTGTTTTTGAAAACGAACCTGATGCGGTCGAAATTACAGTTTCAGACTTAGAAAACGATGGCTTTGGAGAGCATCCCGTTTTTCAGTGTTTTGTAGCCGAAGTCAATGGGCGTGTGGAAGGGATTGCCTTGGTTTATGGTCGCTATTCTACTTGGAAAGGAAAGATTTTGCATTTGGAAGATTTGATCGTCAGTCAAAAAATGCGTGGCAGCGGACTGGGAACAGCACTACTCGATCAAGTGGTGCGTTATGGCAATGATTTAGGGGTAAAACGAATTTCGTGGGAAGTGTTGGACTGGAATGAACCCGCCATTGAATTTTATGAAAAGAAAGGTGCCGATGTTAAACGCGATTGGGATGTGGTGCATTTAACCGAAACTGGTATAAAAAATTACTTAACCAAATTGGACAATGCACGTATTTAAGTTTGGTGGCGCTTCAGTTAAAGATGCTACGGGCGTCCGTAATTTGGAATTGATTTTAAGAAAAACTGGTTTTGATAAGCATTTGATTGTTGTTTCTGCAATGGGGAAAACTACCAATGCACTCGAAACCGTTATTAGCAATTACTTTCTTAATAAAACCCAATTACAAAGTTCGCTTCAAGACGTCAAGAAATATCACAATGCTATTTTATTAAATCTTTTTGATGACGTATCGCATCCGGTTTTTAAAAGAACATCGGCATTGTTTGATGAACTGAATAGTTTTTTTGACCGAAATAAATCGCCCGACTATAATTTTGTTTACGATCAGGTCATCGGGTATGGCGAGTTGGTATCGACCGTCATCGTTAGCGAGTACCTAAATTACGTGGGTATCAAAAACAATTGGTTGGATGTGCGCGATTGTATTAAAACCGATAATTTTTACCGACGTGCCAATGTGGACTGGGAAGCAACGCAAGCCGCCATCCATACTCAATGCAATACTTCAATCTTAAATATTACCCAAGGTTTTCTCGGCAGTGATGCCAATAATTTTACCACTACTTTGGGCAGGGAAGGGAGCGATTATACCGCGGCCATTTTTGCTTATTGTTTAAATGCCCAAGCCGTGAGCATTTGGAAAGATGTGCCTGGCGTGTTGAATGCCGATCCACGTTATTTTGACAACGCGCAATTGCTCCATAAAATCTCCTATCGCGAAGCTATTGAATTGGCTTTTTATGGTGCTTCGGTCATTCACCCAAAAACCTTGCAGCCCTTACAGCAAAAAGAGATCCCATTATATGTAAAATCCTTTAACCATCCTGATGAACCAGGAACAAGTGTTTCAAAAGGTATGGGCATCGAACCACTGATTCCGTGCTATATTGTTAAGAAAAACCAAGTGTTGATTGCTTTGTCTTCATTGGATTTTTCATATATCGTTGAAGACAATATCAGCGAAATTTTTAGCCTTCTCCACGTTTATAAAATGAAGGTGAATGTCATTCAAAATTCGGCTATTAGTTTTTCGGTTTGTGTAGAAAACAACTATAATAACCTGCCCGAATTATTGCAACATCTAAAGGCTAAATTTAAGGTAGAATGCCATGAGGAAGTTTCGCTTTATACGATTCGACATTACGATCAGGAGGCCATAGCCCAGTTAGAACTTGGCAAAGTGATACTGTTGAAGCAGTTAACCCAAGAAACCATGCAAATGGTTGCAAAATAGCAATTTTGAGTACTTTGAAGTACTTAAAAATGTTGTTTTGAAGACCGGCACAACACTATTTTATTAAAAAAAATGATTAGGTTTGTACAATGACCAAACAGCCAGAAACAGGATTAGTAAATGCTAAAGAAGTCGCCAAAGCCATCCATTTAGATAAGTATGGGTTTTTGGGAACGTTTGTTGGTTGGACACTGATGAAAGTGTTGAAAATCTCCACATTAAACACCATTTACAATAGAAATAAACATTTGTCCAATGTTGAATTTTTGGATGCCATCTTAGACGATTTTCAAATCCGATTCGAAATTCCAGAAGATGATTTAAAGCGCTTGCCTAAAGATGGTGCTTATATCACGGTATCTAACCATCCGCTTGGTGGCATTGATGGTATTCTTTTGCTTAAATTGATGTTGGAGCAGCGCGATGATTTCAAAATTATTGGCAATTTTCTATTGCATCGCATTGATCCAATGAAACCTTTCATAATGGCAGTCAATCCGTTTGAAGATCGGAAAGATGTAAAATCCAGTATTGCAGGGTTTAAAGCGGCCATTACGCATTTGCGCAACGGTCATCCTTTGGGGATATTTCCGGCTGGCGAAGTGTCAACCTATAAAGATGGCAAGCTCATTATTGACCGACCTTGGGAAGAAGCCGCCATGAAACTGGTCCAAAAAGCTGAAGTGCCCGTAGTGCCAATTTATTTTCATGCCAAGAACAGCAAACTTTTTTATAAACTTTCTAAAATCAGTGATACGTTCAGGACGGCCAAATTGCCTTCTGAATTGCTGACACAAAAAAGACGTATTATTAAGGTCCGGATTGGACGGCCAATTTCTGTAGCCGATCAAAAAGAATACACCTCATTACAAGAGTTTTCAGAGTTTTTAAGAAAGAAAACCTATATGTTGGCCAATTCTTTTGATCCAAAAGGAAATATTTTAAGCAATATTTCTTCGACTTTGAAAGTGCCAAAAGCTATTAAAAATATTGTTACGCCGGTTAGTGTAGACGAGATGAAGGCCGAGGTTGATTATTTGCGCGAAAATGATGGTCGACTTTTACAAAGCAAAAACTACGAAGTTTTTCTTACCGATTCCAAAAGCATACCAAGTATTTTGCGCGAAATAGGACGTCTGCGCGAAATTACCTTTCGGGAAGTAGGCGAAGGGACCAATCAATCTATTGATTTAGATCCGTTTGACAATTATTACCACCACATGTTTTTGTGGGATAATGACACCAATAAATTAGCGGGAGCATACCGCATGGGCTTGGGTTCAAGGATATTTGCAGCGTATGGGATTGACGGGTTTTATCTTCAGGATCTGTTCCGTTTTGAGCCCGAACTGTATAAAATGATGAGCGAATCCATTGAAATGGGTCGTGCCTTTATCATTAAAGAATACCAACTTAAACCCATGCCTTTGTTTTTGCTTTGGAAAGGTATTGTGCACACCACGTTACGTTATCCGGAACACAAATACCTCATTGGCGGTGTGACCATTAGCGATAAGTTTACCAATTTTTCAAAATCGTTGATGATTGAGTTTATGAAATCCAATTATTACGATCCGTATATTGCGCAATATGTGCATCCCAAAAAGGAGTTTAAAGTCAAATTAAAGGATGCCGATAAGGATTTTGTTTTTGATGAAACCGAAGCCGATTTGGTCAAGTTTGATAAAATTATTGACGAGCTGGAACCTGGCACCTTGCGCATACCGGTATTGATCAAAAAGTATATCAAACAGAATGCTAAGGTGGTGGCCTTTAATGTCGATCCGCTGTTTAACAATGCCGTAGATGGTCTTATGTACATCAGGATAGCTGACTTGCCTGAAAGCACCGTCAAACCTGTCATGGAAGAATTCCAAGCAGAAATGGAACGTAAATTTGCGGAAAACGGGGAAAATGGAGATGTTCCGGTGGTTTAATTATTAAAAACCAGCACTGTCCGAGAAAAGAAACAAGATGCTTCGACGAACTCAGCAACCGCCACTGCTATAAGAACCAAGAGCCGAGACAAAAGAACAAAGAAAGCTCAAAAAAAATAGAAGATAGAAAATAGACTATAGATTATAGACTTTTTAAGACATAAAATACGAAACTCCGAAGAGTCAACATTAGAAGAGTCAACATTATTATACAGCCCTAAATAATAGAAACAAATAATAATCGGCTTTGTTCTGAAGTAAATTGAAAAGGAAGGTCCTTTTTAAGGAACTTCCCGAAAGTCTTTATTGGTCTGGCTTTTACCGGATCATTAAATTTTAATCGGACAACAACGATTAAAAGCCTCTTTTAAAGCAATTTAAATAAAAAAGTCATTTTGGGAACTTTTTTTTGATCGTATTTTCCTACGGATCAGCCACCAGCCTCCAAGAAGCAACACCGATACAAGAAGAATGCCCAAATATTGGAAGGAAACCCAAGGGGTACGGAGATCTACCGGTGCCATATCGCCCATAATAACCAATCCCGCCCAATAAACGGGCGATAGCATACGACCTTCCACATTTTGAAGATAGGTGAGTTTTGCCTGTTGCAAGGCCTCGTCTTTGGGTAGGCCTTTTTTCAAATTGGCATAAAAATACTCGGTAATCATCACGGAGGCCTGTTCGTCCAATTTCCACAATCCGGTCATGATGCTCTTGCTGCCCGCATAGCTAAAGGCATGTGCCATAGATATCATGCCTTCGCCCTCCTTAAAACCTGATCTGCCCGATTCACAGGCCGTTAGGACCGACAGATCGGATAACAGGTCATAATTATAGATATCGTGTAGATAGACCGAATTGTCCGCATAGGGATCGGTCTTATCCTTAGCAAAGATCAATCGTGAGTATTCCGGATAGTCGTCGTTCGTTTCGGCGTGGGTGCCGATATGGATAATTCGATTGTAAGCCGATGCCTCCCGAAATGCCCTTAAGGTCGTGCGACCATCTGAAAATACAGTACCTCCAAACAGTATTCTCGCCTTATTTACCATTTTGACCGTAAAAGGGAGAGGTAGCAATGAGAGATACGCCCTATCCAGGTTCAGCGAATCATTTTTTGCCACTTCCAGATATTCCTGCTTTGTCTTTTCGGAGAAATCGGGAGTAAACGCTACAAAATTCCCTGTCATTTCCGCCTCGTTCCCTTTCTGGGATAGGGCCAGTAAACTATAATGGTAGGATATAGTATGGATATTCAAGAGACATTTTTGGACCAGTTCTGTATAGGTTCGAGTTACCACCGGGGCAAGCATTTCAAAGCTCAGGTTGTACAGAATGCCGTCTGGGATAATAACGACCTTTTTAGTCGCAACCTTATTTTCAATTGGCTTCCAGAGCATTTTATAAAGCTCATGAGCCGTATTGGCAGTCCGATGCGCATCATCGTATCCTTGTTTCCCCAACAGATTTATCCGTTCGGTCAGCCCCTCAGTTTCTAAAAGGACCAGTTCCTGATTTTCTTTGCCCATGACAAAGGCGTAAAGTCCATCGCCGGAAAATATATATCTTACTAGTGTTATATCTTCGGAAATCAGGTCACGTAGCCTATCGATATCGAGCACCTTTTCCGCATAGCGCATCCGATAATAATGTGGATATTGTTTTTCTAGTCCCTTCAAGAACAATTGCCAAGCAGCTAGCGACTTGCCATAATCCGTGGTTATTTGTGCTCTGCCCTGATCTTGATGTAACGCCCGTTGCATCTCGTCCTTTCGCTGATTTTCCTCATCCAGAACGGCCTGTGGTACATCCATAAACTGCAGACTCTTCTGATAGGCCATGCGCGAGCGCATACGGCTATATAAATTCTTCTCG
>NZ_DATJCY010000031.1:0-2222 GCF_035577925.1 Gelidibacter sp.
CTAGTTAATCATTTTTTTTTATTTTTAGTATTCTTTTAAACGCAGTGATCAAAAATTATTTACGCGTATAATTTGTAGCATGTTTTTGACCTTATAAACCTAATCTGTATGATTTTATAATACCCATTACACGAATAAATACTGTTTGTTTTAAAGAATTTTATTCAACACTGTTTTTGTAGTCAAATTCTTATTGTTTTAATAGTCCACAAAATTAAGGCACCCGTCGCAACCCTTACCAACACTCACTTTTAGCCGTCCTTCGACAATCCTTCGACATTCCTCCCAATAAACCGCATTTTACCGAAGCTCACTCGAACAAGTGTCGAACAAAACCCCCTCAAAATCGGAAAAAGCAGACAATAGCGGATAAAACACGAAACCTTATTTTTTGTATGATATAATGCTGTACCTCACTTTATTTTTTAAGCCGCTTAAAAAACTCAAATGGCTGATTGAAAAGACCTATGGATAGCTTTAGGCCTAGTAAAATAGAAAAAACCAAGTGATCACGTGTTCTATAAACAAGCAATCTCTTCGGGGCATAAAAAACCATGCGTCTCACACCAAATTTAATACCACCAATAATAATAAAAAAGACAAAGTTCAATAAACCCACTGCGTTTTCGTTAGAGATCGCTGTGGGGTCCTTTTTGTTTTATTTGAAAGCAAAAAGATTTAACACACAGTCCGACCACACCTTAGCGGTGTAACACCCAAACATTTAACATTCCATTTAAAACATTTGACAACGATTCCTTAACTTTGCCGTTTTAAAACTCAATATTTTGGCACTAGACCTACAAGACATTCCTCGTGTAAAGACTATTACCAAGGAAGATTTTATAAAACATTATTTTAAACCTCAAAAACCAGTAGTTATTGAGCGTTTTATTGAAGATTGGCCAGCTTTTGATAAGTGGCGCCTGGATTATATTAAAGAAATTGCCGGCGATAAGATCGTACCACTCTATGACGATAGGCCGGTAACCCATGAGGACGGATTTAACGAACCGCACGCCAAAATGAAAATGGCAGATTATATTGATCTTTTGAAACGAGAGCCGACTAAATATCGGATTTTTTTATGGAATGTTTTAAAAGAAGTTCCGCAGTTGCAAAAGGACTATTCCTATCCTGATTTTGGACTTAAATTGATGAAAGGATTGCCCATGTTGTTTTTTGGCGGTCAAAACTCGCATACGTTTATGCATTATGATATTGATCTGGCGAATATTTTCCACTTTCATTTTGAAGGAAAAAAACTTTGCATTCTATTTGATCAAAAACAGAATGACTATTTGTATAAAATTCCGCATTCGTTGATTACACGTGAAGATATCGACTTTTCCAACCCTGATCTGGAAAAATGGCCCGCACTTAAAAAGGCCAAAGGCTATAAAACCGAATTGAACCACGGCGAAATACTCTACATGCCCGAAGGCTATTGGCACTATATGAAATATCTGACGCCAGGATTCTCCATGAGCTTGCGCGCCATTGCCAGAAATCCAAAAAACTTAGGAAAAGCGATTTATAACATTCTCATCATGCGGCATTTTGATAATATGATGCGAAAGTTTAAAGGTCAAAAATGGATTGACTGGAAAAACGAACAGGCCCTTTTAAGAACGCAAAAGAGTTAAGACAAACCGTATTCCGTTTTAAAAAACATGGTTATCTTTGCCAAAATTTAAAATTAAAAAATTATAATGAAAAAACTAATTGTGATCCTAAGCTTTTTAAGCATTTCATTAGTACATGCACAAGCTTTTAAAGGCAATACCGACAACAAGATGCAGATAGGTGTTAACCTACAGGACAAAGCCACAGGAATTAATTTAACCTACGACTATGGCCTTGGCGAAAATATTTCTGTTGGTGTTTCCGGTGCCTATGCCCTAAGTATAAAAGAGGGATTGGATGCCGATTTTGGACAACGTATTGATCTTAAAGGTCGTTTTAACGCACACTTAGGAAGTGTTTTAAATGTTGATGAAAATTTTGACTTTTATCCAGGACTAAACTTAAGCTTAAAGAATTTTGGTGGGCACGTTGGCGCACGTTATTTTTTCTCGGAAGGCTTTGGAATTTATGCCGAAACAGCATTTCCATTGGCAAGATACAAGACCAACATCACTAATCCCGCAGACAAAATACACAATCAATTTGTGCTTAATATAGGCGCAACATTTAGCTTGTAAAATATTTAGATTAATTGA
>NZ_DATJCY010000032.1:0-15859 GCF_035577925.1 Gelidibacter sp.
TAAAACAATTGAAGCGCATATCAAAGGCAACTTAGAAAAGAAATACCTGTAAAGTAAATGTTTCTTTAAGATTTAAACAGAGCTTATCATTTACAGATTTTGAGAAGATTATAAAAATCCCCGATAGATTTAAATTATCGGGGATTTTGAATTTTAAAAAGTGATTAGGATGTCTATTTAGGGGCATCTATCATTACAAATTTTGTTCTATTATTTTTTTTAAGTTGGATTTTATAAGATTTTTTATAAGATTGATCGGTGTTATAAGTGGTGTAGCACCATGTTTTATGAAATTCCCATCCCGGATAAGTTTTGGCCAATTCATAGCCAATTTGGTAAGTTCAATAAAACCAATTGCACGAAACCAATTGCCCGAATGCAGGTAGGCATCCATGATAAAGGTGGGGCGGTCTTTTATAATGGGCAACAGGTCCAAACGTTGGAAATGTTGTGAGAGATAGGTTTCCAATTGTTGCTCAGAAAAAGAAGTGCGACTGTAGGTTTTTATGGCATCTTCAGGAAAGGATTTTGCCATTTCGGCACTCAGTTGTTGATAGCGGTTATAGGCCTCATCACTGGTCAGAAGTTCTTGGGAAATCAAACCCCAATGGCAAAAAACAAAAATAATGAAATAAAGACGACCTAAGTTTTTCAAGTTAGAATTTGGTCTTTTGTTATTAAAACCTTTCAAAGATACTGAATATCGTATTGTTAAGAGTTTTTTGTATGTCAAAAATTACCGTATAATGACACATAACGGTTTAATTTAACAGCATAATTGTAAATAGATATAAAAGCTAAAAAAAATTAGCAAGAAAAAAATAAGTCAAGTATTTTCGTGCAAAATAGATTTATGAATCCATGCGAAAATTAATTTTTTACAGTTTTTTATTTTATGTTTCAACGGTATTTTCCCAGATTGAAGTGGCCACTTATACCTACGCGATTAAAGGAGAAGACACGCTTAAACTTGATGTTTATACACCAAAAAAGTTGAAAAAACAAGATTCACTTCCTGTATTGCTATATATGCATGGCGGCGGATTTGCTGTTGGAAACAGAGACTATCCCAGTGAAGTGAAATTGGCGCAATTGGCTGCAGAAAAAGGTTATTTAGGGATTTCTATGTCTTACCGACTAACCCGTAAAGGCCAGAAAACCGGCTTTGGATGCGATTGCCCAAAAGCAGAAAAATTGGCAACATTTAAAAGTGCTGCGATGGATTTTATGGATGCCGCAAAATTTATTTACGACAATCATGCGTTGCTTGGTGCAGATGTTAATAAAATTATTGCTGGTGGCAGTAGTGCAGGAGCAGAGGGCATGCTCAACGCCGTGTTTATGCGGGAATATTTTGTTGAAGACTTGAAAATTTATGAAAACATCAAATTTGCGGGAGTATTTTCATTGGCTGGGGCCATGGTCAACGCTGATTATATTACGGTAGATAATGCCATACCTTCAGTTTTTTTTCATGGTACGGACGATCATTTAGTACCTTTTGCCAGTGCCGCACACCATCAGTGTAAACCAGCAAAAAAAGGCTATTTGATATTGGATGGTTCATCGGTGATTGTTGACAAATTATCAGAATTCGAAATACCTTATTATTTTCAAAAAGTAGTTGGTGGAAAACATGAATCATCGTCCATTCCATTTGATCAATTAGATAGAGTCTTTCATTTTTTTGACCAAACTATATTTAACAACGAGATAATACAAACGGTGCGAATTGTAAAGTGAATTTAAACGCGGTTGCTGTTTGTGTTTTTTGATTTTTACCGTTATCAATAAACTTTAAATATTGTTTTTTTTGTTTAAAAAGAACGTACTTTTAGCATTCGCACTCTTTTTTAAATTTAATGACACATGGTAACACTAAAGCAGTTAGCTGAGCAATTAAATGTTTCAGTATCAACGGTTTCAAAAGCATTGCACAATAGCGACGAAATCAGTAAAGAAACAATCCAAAGGGTAAAGGAATTGGCTAAACATCTCAATTATCAACCCAATAAGATGGCGTTGAGCCTAAAAAGCAGCAAAACCAAAACTTTGGGTGTGATTATCCCGAACATTCTGAATCATTTTTTTGCAAAGGCACTTTATGCCATTGAAATGGAAGCTTCAAAACAAGGTTACAATATAATTACCTGTGTTTCTAACGAATCGCTTTCCAAAGAAAAAAACAGTATTCGCTTATTGTCTAACGGTAGTGTAGATGGTTTTATCATGTCGATTGCCGAAGAGACCCAAAAAAAGGATCTCACAGAGCATGTTGAGGTTTTGCTAAAACAAAATATTCCCATTGTTTTATTTGATCGTGTTGCCGATCATATTACTTGTGACAAAGTAATTATTGACGATTTTGGTGCGGCGTATGAAGCTACCAAGCATTTGTTGGGAGAAGGTCGAAAACAGATTGTTTTGATTAGTAATATTCACGAATTGAGTGTCGGGAAACTGAGGGTCAATGGTTATCTAAAAGCCTTATCGGAAGCGAAGGACTATAAAATTGAGCCGGTTATAATTTCGGTAACTAAAGATGATTGTTTAGAAGATGTGATTGACCAACTTTTTACTACAAACAGTACTACGGACGGAATTTTGTCCATTGATAATATTTCGGGGGTTGTGGCACTTCATAAAGCACTGAAAAAAGGATATGACGTTCCAAAAGATCTTTCTATTATTGGTTTTTCAGATGATAATGTATTGCCTTTTACCGAACCTAAGTTGTCAACCATATCACAGCATACTTTTGATATTGGACAAACTGCAGTGAAATTGCTAATTGATAGATTGAATAAAAAATCGCCCGAAACCGCAATTATTGAAACCATAAAAACCAAGTTGGTTTTAAGAGAAACTACCAAACCACTTCGTATTTAGACCTGTTGACTCTGTAAACATCATGAGATTTTTAAGTTTGCAAATGGCTATGATTTTCATAACCGTTTTTTTTAATCAACTTCGGGCGCAAGACTATATTGGATTAGTGCAATCTGTTGATGGTACGCCTATTGCTGGAGTTTTGATAACATTTGAGAATGAAGTTATAGCAAAAACTAATGCCAAAGGGCAATTTTCGCTTTCCGAAAAAATACAGTTTCCAATTCATTTATCCTTTAAACATGCCGATTATCAATCTAAAAATCAGCTGTTTCATGAAATAAATCAGGTGTTTTTTCTTCGGAAATCATCAGATATTGAAGAATTGGATCAAATTACGGTATTAGCATCGTCCGATGTCAAAAAAACGGTAATTCTTCCCATAAGTCAAGTAACTTCCAAAGCTTTAGAACAGCAAACACCGGTAACTCTTGTGGATGCGATGAACAAAATCCCAGGTGTTAATATTCAAAGTGGTGCTATTAATACCAATCGGATTACGATACGAGGCGTGGGATCGCGCACACTTTACGGAACCAATAAAATAAAGGCTTATTTTAATGATATTCCTATTACAAATGGCATTGGCGAAACTGTTTTGGATATTTATGATGTTGAGGATTTGCAGTCCATTGAAATTATCAAAGGCCCGAAAGCTTCTTTATACGGCACTAGCTTTGGAGGTATCATCTTATTAACTTCCAAAAAACCTGAAAACCAAGGGTTTTCAACTCAAAATAGCAGTACGATTGGTTCCTTTGGATTGTTTAAAAATCGGTTTGCCGTGGGGTTTTCGGACGAAAAATTTAGCCTTCACTTTAATTATGGCCATTTGGAAATGGATGGTTTTAGGGAGAATAGTGCTTATCAAATTAATTCCTATGTGCTCAATTCGACTCATAAATTTGATGAAAAAACGAGTATTTCATTATTGTTCAACCATTCCAATTACCTCGCGCAATTACCAAGCTCAATCGGGAAAACCGATTTTTTGGAAAACCCAAAAAAAGCAGCATTCACTTGGTTAATGGCCAAAGGTTATAAAAAAGACAAACAACTTTTGGCGGGTATTAACGTTAAACATAAATTCTCCGATTATTTTGAAAATAATACCAGTGTGTTTTATTCCTATTCCGATCATTATGAACCACGGCCGTTTAATATTTTGGACGAATTTACCAATGGATATGGTTTACGAAGTGTATTTACCAAAACCTTTAATTTTTTAGGTCGAAACGCCAAATGGAATTTTGGTACCGAACTTTTTAAAGATGAGTACCAATGGAAAACGATTGAAAACAAATACCAATCCAATAATGGAAAAGGATCTTTGGAAGGTATGTTATTGAGTAAAAACAGTGAAAAGCGAACCCACAGCAATTTTTTTTCAGATATCACACTGTCCTTATTAGAAAAGTTGAATCTTCAACTTGGAATAAACTTTAATGATACGTCTTATCATTTTAAAGATGAGTTTAATGCTGAAACCCAAAATACAAGTGCATCACTAAATTTTGATCCGCTTATCGCGCCAAATCTCAATTTGACTTATCAAATCCTTCCCAATCTGCAAGTTTTTGCCAATGCAAGTTATGGCTTTAATTTCCCGAGTTTGGAAGAAGCGTTAACTCCTGAAGGCGTTGTAAATCCTGAGATCAGCCCAGAAAAGGGATTTCATTATGAAATTGGAACAGAGTTGTATTTCTTAAATAGACGTGGTCATCTATTGACATCATATTATATTTTGGATATCAAGGATTTGTTGGTGGCGCAAAGGGTAGGAGAGGATCAATATATTGGTAGAAACGCTGGTAGGACTTTACATAAAGGTGTGGAATTTTCTACAGATTATAAATTTATTTTGTCTTCTAATGTTAACCTAACACCGTTTATGAATGCGTCTTTTAATTGGCATCGGTTTAGGGATTTTGTGAATGAAGACATAGATTATTCGGGAAATGAGCTTACAGGAGTTCCGGATATGGTATTTAATTATGGTTTTGCATTAACTGTGGATAAATTTTCTCTTTTTGCCAATCAGTCGTATTTTGGTAAAATGCCAATGAATGATGCCAATAGTTTGTACAGTGATGCGTACAATTTATTGAATTTGAAACTTGATTATTCCACGCAACTTTTTAAAATATTGAATATCAAATTCAATTTCGGAATCAATAATGTTTTTGATACGCATTATGCCTCTTCCATTTTGATTAATGCCACAGGATTTAATAATGTGGAACCAAGGTATTATTATCCAGGAAATCCCCGGAATTATTATGGCGGAATTGTGTTGAATTATTTGTTTTAGGTGGTTAGCATTTCCGCTAATCCCGATAGCTATCGCCGGGAATCTACATGAAAAAACTAAGCAAAACGCCTACTTGATAAAATAGGCGTTTATGATAAAAATATTGTTTTATTCTTTGTTGGATTTCTTCCCGATAACTGTCGGGATTACCAGGAATTTTGTTAACTATTGAGCATAACCGGCATGACCAACATGGTGACATGTTCGCCTTCATCCAGTCCGTCAATAGGTGTCAAAATTCCGGCGCGGTTTGGTAAACTCATTTCCAATTGTACTTCGTCTGCACCAAGATTGTTCAACATTTCTGTCAAGAAACGCGAGTTAAATCCTATTTGCATGTCATCACCTTGGTAATCACAAGTTAGGCGTTCTTCGGCCTTGTTGCTGTAATCAATATCTTCTGCAGAAATATTCAATTCGGCACCAGCAATTTTTAAACGTATTTGATGTGTGGTTTTATTTGAGAAAATACTGACACGTCTTACGGAGTTTAAAAATTGTGTTCTATTGATAGTCAGTTTATTCGGGTTTTCTTTAGGGATTACCGCTTCGTAATTAGGGTATTTGCCATCAATCAATCGGCATAAAAGTACGGAGTTGTCGAAGGTGAACTTAGCGTTAGAATCATTATACTCAATGGTAACCATGTCCTCGTATCCAGCTAGAATTCCTTTTAAAAGGTTCAAAGGTTTTTTAGGCATAATAAATTCGGCGACTTGATCGGCAGTGACATCCTCACGCATATATTTAACCAATTTATGCGCATCGGTAGCTACAAATGTTAAGCCTTCGGTCGAAAACTGAAAAAATACGCCACTCATTACTGGCCGCAAATCGTCATTTCCTGCTGCAAAAATGGTCTTGCTAATGGCCGTTGCCAAAATATCTCCCATTACCGATGTTGTACTAGGATTATCAAGTGCCAATGCTTTTGGGAATTCATTGCCATCTACATAAGCTAATGCATATTTACCGTGGCTCGAACTGATCTCGACCGTATTATTGTCTTCAACCACAAAAGTTAAAGGTTGTTCAGGAAATGTTTTAAGGGTATCCAAAAGTAATCGCGCAGGCAAAGCAATGCTTCCTGTACTTGTACTTTCTACATCTATAATTGATGACATTGTGGTTTCGAGGTCGCTTGCAGAAACGGTAAGTTGCGAATCATTCAATTCGAACAAAAAGTTATCCAGAATAGGCAAGGTGTTCGAACTATTGATCACACCGCCCAATACTTGTAGTTGTTTGAGCAAATAGGTACTTGATACGATAAACTTCATGTGATTGTTTATTTTGTATGTTATATTATTAAGCAGAGCAAATATATTTGATTAAACTGATACTACTGAATCTTAGTTATACAATTTTATCAACAGTCTTCGTGCTTCTGTATGTGTTTTAAGACCTTCTGTTTGTGGCAATGGCTTGTAATTGCGTATAAAATAATGTCTATTTTTTAAGGCTTTTAAACTTAGAAAACGGATTTTAAAAAACAATAACTTCAAAAATGACTATTATAAGCCTCTAAAGATACTCAATTATTTAGGCATATTTTTTACGTCTTATATAATTGAATATTACACCAAAAACAGCTAAAAACGCAAGTGGCAAAGCAATGGTTAACAGTTGCCATTGGGCTTTGTTGTCGTTTATTTTTTGTTCATCCAAAAATGCAATACTGATATTTTTGGTGCGAATGTCCAATAAGCCGTCGTCGTTTAATAAATAATTGACGGCATTTAACAAAAACTCTTTATTTCCAAAACTCTGGCCGGTCCAACGGTCAAAACCTAATTCTTGTGGTTGATTTCTAACAACGTCGTTTTTGATAATATCGCCATCCGAAATGATGATCATTTTGGTTTTGGTGCTGCTGTCTTTATTGCCATCGATTTTAAAAGGTTTGATCCGATCTTTATAAACCGATGTAAACTGGCCTTCCAATAATACGCCTAAATTTTGTGGACCTTTTGTATAAGTTGAAGGATCAGGCTCTTCGGTAACAACTTCCAACGAAATTTCTACAGGTACACCTTGAAGTTTGGTGAGATTTGAACTTTGTAATAAAATCGTTTTTTGAACATCGTTTTTTAAAGTATCCATAGGGTTGGCAAAATCGAATTTTACCAAATTCAAATTGCTTGTAATCGGATGTTCAGGATTTCCTGCTGCCAATGGCGAATATGGCCAACGTAATGGTTGAAACTGTGAATTACTGCCTTCGCCCATAGCAATGGTTATGGGCGCCGAGTACATATCATTCACGATTAACGGATTGATACGAACGCCATATTTAAAGAAAAAATCATTCAGATTAAGATCGTTCATCAGCGCAATGCCACGACCTTCATCGTTATAAAGACTGTCTTTGTCCATGAGCACACTTTCGGTAAGCCATAAGCTTTTTCCACCGTTCATGGTAAATTGGTCCAATACAAGTTTTTCGTTTTCAGAGAATGCTTCTGTTGGTTTTGCCGAAATAATAAGATCAAACTCATTGAGTTTTTTTAGGGTGCTTTCAGGATTTGTAGCAACGCTATCCAAGGTAAAAGGTGCGATAAAGTAAAGTTCTTTGACCGTTTGTAGAAAATCTGCCAAATAAATATCTTCAAGTTGACCATTGCCTTTCAAAATGGCTATTTTTTTACTTTTTTGAGCCACTAATTTCTGAAAACCTTCGGCAAACGCATATTCCAGATGCTGAATGGAATTGCTCACCAGTTCTTGCTGTGTACTTCCAATTCTATTTTTAATCAACGGAATTTTAACGGTTTCGTCATTATAACTGGCCAATGCCCAAGGGAAAATTAACTCTTGAGAAGCTTTTCCGCTGTTGTTAACACTGAGTTGTAATGGATCTAATCCGCGTTGAATGAGTTGTTCAATATTATGATCGCGTGATTTTTCATCTTCCAACGGATCGATGAAATTGAACTTGATCTGAGGATTATCTAAGGCAAATTCTTCTAATAACTGTTGGGTTTCGTTTCTTAGCCGTTTAAATTCCGAAGGGAAATTTCCTTCTAAAAACACATCCACAATTAAAGGTGATTTGACATCCTTAACGATATTTAAAGCTGACTGTGATAAGGTATAGCGCTGATCTTGTGTAAGGTCATAGCGTTTGTAAATCTTAGTGCCTATCCAATTTAAGGCCATAAGTCCAATCAGCAGAAATGCAATCTTAATAGCGTTTGATTTATTTTTTATCATTGGAATAGAGCTCTAATTGAAAGGTATTGACTTTACTGACTTTATCATTTTCAAAAATGATTTGCATAGCTTCCGATTTGGTATTAAAAGCACCCGGATGGATACCAATGCCATAATTCCAGCTGTTTTGGTCATAATCATCTTTGGCGTCATCCCAAGTTAACCATTCATAAGTTCCTAAAAGTTCAATTATTGTCGATTTTGACAAACCTATCAAAGTATCTGTTTCTTGAATGTTATCATACATTTCATATCTAAAACTAGGTTGTTTATGCCAGGTTTTTGAGTTGAAATACTTTTGATGGTGGTAATTGCTAAAAATATTGATGAGCGGATAAAACGCATAGAAATATATAAACGGTGTCAAAATAAGACTCAACGGAATGGTGATCCACTTGCGGTCGTCAATGGTATTTACAAATAAAAACACCAGTACGAAGACGATAATGAGAAAAATAACAAAAATAGGAGTGATGATCATATATTACTTTTTTTGAATATTGAATTGTGTTAAGGCAATAAAAAGAACTGAAATACTTACAAAATAAAGTAAATCACGCGTATCCAAAACGCCCCTGCTAATACTGTTGTAATGGGCTTCCATACCAAATTGCTCGATGGGCAAAGCACTTATATTGGAAAGTCCTTCAAATCCAAAATAAAAGAAAAAGCACAAAAAAACGGCAATTAAAAAAGCAACAATCTGATTGTCAGAAAGGGTAGAAGCAAAAAGACCTATGGCGGCATACGCTGCAGCCAAAAATAACAGTCCAAGATAGGAGCCAATAATGCTTCCGTAATCTAAAATATTGCCATTGAGTTTTAAGCTGTCAATAGCAGAAATATAAATTAGGGTTGGCAATAACGCAAGGACAATCAATAGGAGGGCTCCAAAATATTTGCCCAACACAATTTGTAAATACGAAATGGGTTTGGTGACTAAAAGTTCCAAGGTGCCTTGCTTTTTTTCATCGGCAAAACTTCGCATCGTTACTGCCGGTACCAGAAAAATAAAAATCCATGGTGCTAAAAGGAAAAAGGGTGTCATATCGGCAAAACCACTTTCCAAAATATTAAAATCACCATTAAACAGCCAAACAAAAAGACCGTTAAGGATTAAAAATAACGCTATGACCAAATAGCCAATAGGTGAGGCAAAAAAAGTATTGATTTCTTTTTTAAGAATCGCAAACATAAATTTAAGTTCTTTAGTTTTAGTTAAGTGTTGTCAATTTGTCCACACTCCAAGCTTCGGGTTTGGCATTAAAGCCTTGTTTTGTCTTTGCCCATACGCTTTTGAAAAGATCTGAATTACGGTAGTTTTCCAAATCCGATTCGTTTTTCCAATAACTATAGGTGAAAAACAGGTTGGTTTTTTGTTTGTCCCTATAAAGTTCTAAAAATTCACAACCAGGAAAATTACGGATCAAATGTTTCTTGCCATCAAAATAAGTTAAAAATTCTTCAACTTTAGAAGGTTCAAAACTCATTTTTACAATTCTTACGAACATGGTTATTTGTTTTAGTTGTCGGTTTGTTTGTGATTTGTCGTTTTAATCCCCAATCGTTAATCTTCACCTGTCATCGGTGTTTCAGGTTTAAAGTTTAAAGTTTCAGTTGTGTGATTTTTCATCAATCGTTATTCTCTAATCCCCAATCCCTAATCCCTAATTCCTAATCTTCAACCGTCATCGGTCATCCGTCTTCAGCCATCCGTCATTTGCTTTATTTCAAAAAATTCACCGTCACGGTGTCTCGCGTGTTCAGTCCCATTAATTTGGAGGCACTTCCTACCGATGCAAGATCACTTTTATAAATGGCAATTTCCAAATAATTGGACGAATTAAAAACCACTAAGCCACGGCCTTCATCTTGTCGCAATTCTTCGGGAATATCAAAATTAACAATATCGCTATACCTTTCGTAAATCTCCTTAAATTTATAATTCCTGGCGGATACTTCAAATGCACGTCCTTTCTGTATTTGCTCAAAAAACTTTCGTTTGATATTGGTCACCACATTTCCGTAATTATCAATATAAATGACATTGCCAATAATTTGCGTTTGGTCGTCATTCACAAAAGGATTTAAATTTTTGATGGGTTTTATATCCGAAATGGATTTTCCGATAACTCCAAGTGTACCGCCACGTGCAATATGGCATGCTACTTTAACAAAAACATCGAGCACCGGAAAGTTGCTTTGTATTTTATCGTGAATGTTTATTTCAACAATTTTTTCGGGTGCAATTTCGTTGCAAATCATACTCATAATCCCATTATTGGCACAAATAAAATAATGGTCGTCCAGTTTTACCGCAATATGTTTGTTTTCTGGGTTTAATTCTGAATCAATCCCGATGACATGGATGGATCCTTTAGGAAAACTGCTATAAGCATTTTGGATTATGTACGCCGCTTCCAAAACGTTAAATGGCGAAACAAAATGAGAGATGTCAACAATCTTCACATCTTCCAGTTCACTGTAGATGGCACCTTTTATGGCACCAACAAAATGGTCTTTCTCTCCAAAATCAGTGGTTAATGTTATGATTGCCATATGGTTTTATGAATTCTATTTTTTGTTGGCTCCTTTGATGCGAGTACTTTACAATGCCTTTGAGAAAATATTTATACTTTATCTGTTTTGATGAAACTTTTTGTAGAATATTTCAGTTAGATTTGTAAGGCAGCATCTAAAAAATGAGACTTTTTTAATTTGCACAAAACTAATAAAACTTAAGAGATTAATATATTAAATCCTGTAGCTTTTGAATGAACTTATAATCGAATTGGAAGAAATTGCACCAAAAGAATTTTTTGGAGCCCAAAATGTTAATATTGAACTTCTTAAAAAGTATTTCCCTAAACTTAAAATCGTAGCAAGAGGTAATAAAATTAAAGCTTATGGCGATGTGGATTTGTTGGATGAATTTGATAAACGCATAGCGATGTTGACAGCGCATTTCAATAAATACAATAAGCTTGATGAAAATGCCATAGAAACCGTTTTGACCAGTACACATAGTGATGACTATACAACTTCCGAAAAAAGCCATGAAGTCATTGTACATGGTGTTGGCGGAAAAATCATTAAAGCACAAACGGTCAATCAGCGTAAATTGGTAGAGAGTATGCGGCAGAATGACATGGTCTTTGCCATTGGTCCTGCAGGAACCGGAAAAACTTATACAGGAGTTGCCTTGGCCGTAAAAGCATTAAAGAATAAAGAAGTGAAACGGATTATCCTAACTCGCCCAGCCGTTGAAGCAGGTGAAAACCTAGGATTCCTTCCAGGTGATTTAAAGGAAAAACTCGATCCTTATATGCAGCCGCTTTATGATGCCTTAAGAGATATGATTCCGCCCGAAAAGTTAGCGCAATTTATTGAAAACGGAACCATCCAAATTGCGCCTTTGGCATTTATGCGCGGACGCACCTTGGATAATGCATTTGTCATTTTGGACGAAGGCCAAAACACAACGCACAACCAAATGAAAATGTTCCTCACCAGAATGGGTAAAAATGCCAAGTTTTTATTGACCGGCGATCCGGGGCAAATTGACTTGCCAAGGCGTACCACTTCAGGATTAAAAGAAGCACTTTTGATATTGAAAAATGTTGAAGGCATTGGTATGGTGTTTTTAGACGAAACTGACGTTATTAGACATAAACTGGTCCGAAAAATCATTGAAGCCTATAAAGGAATTGACGGGAATGAATAGAGCGTAGAAGATAGAGGGTGGAAAGTAGTGAAAAACAAGGAAGTTTAGTTTGCACAAGGAATTTGTTTAATCATCTGATTTGAAAGACAGGACTTCGTATCATCAATCAATATAATTTTATTGTTGATGAAATGTTTAAAGAGAATTTTAAGGGCAAAAAACTTAATTAAAAAAGTCGTATATAATAAGCATTTGATACGATAGTAAGATGAAATCGCTTCGGTTGAAGCATTTTTATTAAAAACCCATGCCCTCACAAAGTCCTGGAACGTTAGACCTGACACCCATGTAAATATGTCATAAAAAATAACAATTTAAGGATCAATCTATTGAATGTTTTAAAGTGTTTTGAGCATTTGTAAGTCGATAATGGTATAGATTTTGACTTTAATGATCATTAATTTAAAAAATATTTAAAATGAAAAAGACTATTTTATTATTTGCATTACTTATCGCTGGGACAACATTTGCGCAGGACATTAAAAATGTAAATTCAAAAAACTCTTGGTTTAAAGTGGGTTTGAACGCCGGCGTTCCGATGGGAGATGTTGACGATGTGTCTTCTTTTGCTCTAGGACTGGATTTGAAGGGCCAATATTTGGTAACCCCCCATTTTGGGATTGGATTGACCACAGGTTACAACCATTTTTTTGGCAAAGATGGTTTTGACGATTTCGGAATTGTTCCAGCAGCTGGTTTTGCCAGATATTATTTCAAACCAAAAGGCCTATTTCTTGGTGTGGACTTAGGTTATGGATTCTTGACCAATATTGACAATAATGATGGTGGTCTTTATGTGAACCCGCAAATAGGCTATCATAATCGCGATTGGAATTTTTATGCCTACTATCAAAATACATTTGCCGAAAATGATGTGGACATCCGAGTACTGGGTATCGGTGCCACATATAACTTGAGATTTTAAGCGATTGTTTTAAAAAAAATATGGAGAGCAGTTTTTACTGCTCTTTTTTTTATGAACTAAACCCCAATAGCCCTATTTTTGCAAGGCTTAAAATTTCTAATATTTCTACAAAAATGAATACGATCACAGATACCAATTTTAATTTCCCAGGACAAAAAAGCCTTTATAAAGGTAAAGTCAGAGAGGTTTATAATATTAATGATCATCTTTTGGTCATGATTGCCACCGATCGTTTAAGCGCTTTTGATGTGGTGATGCCTAAAGGAATTCCCTATAAAGGGCAGATCCTGAATCAGATTGCTACCAAGTTCATGGCACAAACAGAAGATTTGGTGCCCAACTGGTTGATTGCTACTCCAGATCCAAACGTAGCGGTAGGACATTTATGTGACCCGTATAAAGTAGAAATGGTTATTAGAGGTTATATGTCCGGCCATGCAGCGCGCGAATATAAAGCTGGAAAACGTGTACTTTGTGGCGTGGCACTTCCTGAAGGTATGAAAGAAAATGATAAGTTTCCGGAACCTATTATTACACCTGCCACTAAGGCCGAAATGGGCGATCATGACGAAGATATTTCCAGAGAAGACATTCTTAAACGCGGTATTGTCAGCGAAGCAGATTATGTGGTATTGGAAGATTATACGCGAAAATTATTTCAAAGAGGGTCTGAAATAGCAGCCAGTAGAGGATTGATTTTGGTGGATACCAAATATGAGTTTGGAAAAACAAAAGATGGTAAAATTGTATTGATTGATGAGATCCACACACCAGATTCGTCACGTTATTTTTATGCAGATGGTTACCAAGAACGCCAAGATAAAGGCGAGCCGCAAAAACAATTATCAAAAGAGTTTGTGAGGCAATGGCTTATTCAAAATAACTTTCAAGGTTTGGAAGGGCAAGTCGTTCCGGAAATGAGTGATGCTTATATTGAAACCGTTTCTGAAAGATATATTGAACTTTATGAAAATATTATGGGCGAACCATTTGTTAAAGCCGATGTCGATCAAATTCAGGAACGTATCAAAATTAACGTAGAACGTTTTCTATCAGAAGGTTATTAATTATCAGGTTTTTTATTTGTTAAAACTTTCCGTTTTATCAATTGGAATGCTTTGCCAAGATTGGAGTAAATAAAATCATTGGTTTTTCCGACATGGAAAACAATGATGCAAACCACGATCATAAATGCAATGGCACCAAAAAAAGCTTCCCAAGGATCTAGGGATTTGTAATAGAAGTGTTTTAGCCCAATACCGGTGAAACTTCCGTAGATAATGATAAAATGGACAATATAGATGTTCAAGGTTTTTTCACCAATTTTGGTGACTATGGATTGTTTCATAAAACGTTCGAGCGCATAGAAAAACGTAAAGTACAAGAGCACATTTCCTAATCTTAAAAAGAGATAATTATAATTTGCCGATCGCTGAAAAAGTTCAATTTCAGTAATATCGTATAGAGCTTGTAAAATAGCAGTTGAGTATAAAAGCAAGACAATACCCAATCCAAAAAATATAGAGACGGTAATTTGTTTAAAGTATTTTTTATGTGAGTATTTAAAAAATAAAGTCGCCATAAATCCTCCAAAAGCTACATAGCCAAACCAAGGCAACATTGTAAAAACCGAACCATTTGACTTACTTAAATAATTGGCAAAAACTAGGGGTACATGATCTAGTTTTAGATTGCGATATAAAGGTTCTGTAAGAAAAATAACACACCCAATACTCAGTAAAACAATTGCTAAAACACTACTGTTTCTTCTGCAAATCAAATACAGCCCAATCAATAGCAACAATGAAAGGCCTATGCATTGCAATACGTCAATGACTAAAAAATAGGTGTCAAAATTTCCTTTCAACCATGAAAAAAAAGGGATTCGAAGTGCATAACCAATCGCAATAAGCATCAACCCGCGCGTGGCACCTTTATAAATACGCTGTTTGTCACTTCCTTTGGCATGCGCCTTTAACAATAAATAGAGGAAGACTAATCCCGAAATCGTAAAAAAAGTAGGTGCGGTTATTCCTCTAAAATAGGACCAAACGGTGTACGCCACATAGGAATCATCTCTGTAGATGGGATTTAGGAGCGTATCCACAAAATGCCCTTGTAGCATCATTAAAATGGCAAATGCCCTGACCGCATCAATAAAATAAATTCGGGTTGCTTTCAATCAAGTTTCTGCTAGAAAATGTAAAGGTAATGTTAAAATTCAAAAATAATGACTTTTAAGATGATTCGTGATTTTTTATCAGACATTCTTGAGGTTTTTAAATCGAAAACTATATCTTTAAAATCGCTAACCAAAATTTTAAAATGGAAACTCTAGATTCAATCTTTCAATCTTATGCTGATTATGCATGGGGATTACCTTTAATAGTATTATTAATTGGAGGTGGTTTATACCTTATAATTCGTTCACATTTTTTGCCCTTTCGGTATCTTTCCCATGCCTTAAATGCTTTGAGAGGTAAGTATGATAATCCTAATGCTCCTGGAGAAATCACACATTTTCAAGCTTTATCCACCGCACTGGCCTCAACCGTTGGTATGGGCAATATTGCTGGTGTAGCTGTAGCCATTCATATTGGCGGACCTGGAGCTATGTTTTGGATGTGGATGAGCGCCATTATTGGGATGTCTACAAAATTCTTTACCTGTACGCTGGCCGTAATGTATAGAGGAAAGGATAGCAATGGCGATATTCAAGGGGGGCCAATGTACTTTATTATGGAGGGTCTTGGGAAATCATGGAAGCCACTTGCTGTGTTTTTTAGTATTTGCGGAC
>NZ_DATJCY010000033.1:0-4408 GCF_035577925.1 Gelidibacter sp.
TGGGAATTTTGTATGACGATGAACGATAATTGGGGATATTTTCCGTCAGATACCAATTACAAGCCAATCTCACAAATCATCCGGACTTTTGTTGAAGTTATTGCTTCGGGAGGGAATTTATTATTGAATGTCGGTCCAAAACCTGATGGCACCATCGGCGATCCAGAAATGGAGCGTTTGGAAGCATTGGGCGAATGGATTAATAAGCATGACTCGGCGGTATTTAATTCTAAAGCTGGTTTGCCTTACGGACATTTTTATGGGCCAACCTTATTGAGTAAGGACGAAACCAAAATCTATTTGGCATTATTTGATACGCCTAATAATTACATTTCATTAAAAGGCATTCAAAATAAAGTGAAATCCATCAAAGTTGTCGGCAACGGTCAAGAATTGACTTTTGAAAGAAATGGTGGTGCAGCTTGGAACAATATCCCTGGGATTTTAAGAATAGAAATACCAAAAGCTGAAAACTTGGATGCCAATGTGACTATTTTGGAAGTGGAGTTGGAAGGTCCTTTAAAATTATACCGTGGACATGGTCAGGCGGTGGAGATGAATTAGGGTTGAGAAGTAAGAAAATAGAATATAGAGCATAGACGTAAGGCTAAAGGACATAAGACGTATGATGGTTTTGTGAAAATAAAAAGTGCTTAGTCTTAAGTCCTAAGTCGTGCAGTCTTATGTCAGTTTGGCTAAAGAGTATAGAGCATAGAAAATAGACTTAAGACATGAAGACGTAAGACGCATGACTTATTCGTTTTGATTAAGAAGATTTTTTCATACGTCGTAAATTATAATTTTACTTTATCTAAAAGAGGATAGAATAGAGAGAAAAAGACTTAAATTAACTCAGTTGTTTAGAAAATGATTGAACCTTGGCGAAGACAAATGAAAATATCGAATACTATCTTGATCCAAAAAACGATAGGGATTATCTTCAGGATTTGCTTTTGAATATAAAAGAGGCTTATGAAAATGAGAGATTAATTACCTTCAAAATTGTAGAAGCAAAAGAAAATGGATTTGTTGTAAAAGTGAAAGGTTTATTCGCTTATGTTGGTCATAAGTATTTTTGTTGGTCTTATCCTACAGTAGAGTTTTGGAACCATATATCTGCTACCCTTGTGGGAAATTATTTCCGTGGTAAAATTTATAGTTTTTCAGGAGATGACCCCATATCGATTAAAATAGATGCAACAGTCCATAAATTTGGAACACCCCATTTTATTAAAGCGGCCAGCTACCAAGGTATTATAGTGCGTAAAGTAAAATTTGGTTTTTTTGTGGATTTAGGAGTGCATTTTAGTTGGAGATTCGGTTCAATTTTAGGTTTGATCCATAGATCTAACTTAAAAAATGAAATGGATTATGAAAATTGGAAGGTAGGAGATAAAATTAGAACATTTTATTACGGATTAAACAAGGAGGGGAAATCAGTGCTGGTGAATAACCCAGAACGAGCAAAATGGATCAATGGAGAAATGGATGCGTTAATTGGCACTATTCAAAAAATAAAAGTTGTAAAAAATGAAAATGGCTATCTGGAATTTTATGTTTTGGATAAATACAAGGCCTATTTTCCTATAACCAAAATACTGTATCCGGATTCTAAATCTGCTGTGAAGGCCTACTTTAAGGGTCTGAAAAACGGAGACATACTAGATGGCGAAGTGATTAAGATTAATATAAGAAAGAGTGCATTTGTCCTAAAATTGTTAAGTGAATTTGTAATAAAATAAATAAACACAATATGCGGTTTGAGGATTTTTGTGAAATGAAAAGCATTTGATCTGTTTATTAGAGGAAAGAGCTTATAAATAGAACATAGGCTTAAGATATAAAGACATAAAACGTATAACATAATAGTTGGAATGAAGTGTATTTTGTCCTTTTTCATAAGTCAAATGATCTTACGTCCTAAATCCCGCCAACAAACAAAACGGCTGTGGTGAAGCCCTCAGCAAAAAAATTGAATAATGATGAGAAAATTGATTTTTAAACAAGCTTGGATGATTTTGATTGCTTTTTTATTAAGCATAACAATGGCCAAGGCTCAAAACAACAGCTATATTTCCAGTAAGGATTTGGTCGATTTTGTGAATCCTTTAATGGGAACAGATTCGGCTTTTGATTTATCCAACGGAAATACCTATCCCGCTATTGCAACGCCTTGGGCCATGAATTTCTGGACGCCGATGACTTCCAAAATGGGCGATGGCTGGACGTATAAATACCGCGAAAATAAAATCAGAGGTATTAAACAAACACATCAACCAAGTCCGTGGGTCAATGATTATGCGGCATTTTCGTTGATGGCCGTTACGGGCGATTTGAAGTTTAATGAAGATGAACGCGAATCCTGGTTTTCACACAAAGCAGAAACGGTAACGCCATATCATTACTCGGTGTATTTAGCCGATTATGATGTGGTTGCTGAAGTGGCACCAACAGAACGCGCCGCCAGTTTTAAATTTACGTTTCCAGAATCTGAAAATTCTTATATTATTCTTGATGCGTTTAACAAAGGATCGATGGTGAAAATTATTCCTGAAAAACGCAAAATCATTGGTTATTGCAGAAATAATAATGGCGGCGTTCCTGACAATTTCCATAACTATTTTGTAGCACAATTTGACACCGATTTTGAACTCAATCACACGTGGAATGACGGTTGGCAATTAATCGAAAATTCGACCAGTAGCGAAGGTGATCACGTAGGTGCCATCATCGGATTTAAAACTAAAAAAGGGCAAGTTGTTAATGTAAAAGTAGCATCGTCGTTTATTAGTTTAGATCAAGCACAGCTAAATCTTTCAAGAGAAATTGGAACAGATACTTTTGAAAATACTAAAACAAAAGCAAAACAAGCTTGGGAAACTGAGTTGGGCAGAATCAAAATTGAAGATGATAATATTGACAATATAAGAACATTTTACTCCAGTTTATACCGTGTTTTATTATTTCCACGTAAATTTTACGAGTTTGATGTCAATAATAACGTGGTGCATTACAGTCCTTATAATGGCAAAGTATTGCCGGGATATATGTTTACCGACAATGGATTTTGGGACACATTTAGAGCGGTGTTTCCGTTTTTTAATATGATGTATCCTGAATTGAATGGCAAAATCATGCAAGGTTTGGCAAATACGTATAAAGAATCCGGTTGGCTACCAGAATGGGCAAGTCCGGGACATCGCGATGTGATGATCGGTTCCAATTCGGCACCTATTATTGCAGATGCATTTTTAAAAGGCGTAAAAGTTCCGGATGCCGAACTTTTGTTTGACGCCATGCTTAAAAATGCAACCGTTGCCGATGGACGACCTGTAAATTCAGTGGGTCGCGCCGGACTTGAGTATTATAATAAACTGGGTTACGTACCTTATGATGTGGATGTTAATGAAAATGCTGCCAGAACTTTAGAATATGCTTACGCTGATTTTACTATTGCCAAAATGGCAGAAAAAATGGGCAAAACAAAACTTGCCAAAAAGTATTACAAGCAAGCCATGAATTACAAACATCTGTTTGATCCATCGACCAATTGGATGCGTGGAAAAAATAAAGATGGTAGTTTCCAATCGCCGTTTAATCCCTTAAAATGGGGCGATGCATTTACCGAAGGCAACAGTTTACATTATACCTGGTCGGTTTTTCATGACATTCAAGGGTTGATCGATTTGATGGGTGGAAAAACACAATTTGTAGCCAAATTGGATGAGGTTTTTGAAATGCCACCAAAATTTGACCATTCATATTATGGTTTTACCATTCATGAAATCCGTGAAATGCAAATTGTCAATATGGGAAATTATGCCCACGGCAATCAACCGATTCAACACATGATTTATTTATATAATTATGCCAATCAGCCGTATAAAGCTCAAGAGAAAATTAGAAATGTGATGGCCAAATTATACGCAGCAACCCCAGATGGTTATTGCGGCGATGAAGATAACGGACAAACTTCGGCGTGGTATGTGTTCAGCGCTTTAGGATTTTATCCCGTAACGCCGGGCGGTGTTGATGAGTATGTGATTGGAAGTCCGCTGTTCAAAAAAGCAACACTGCAATTGGAAAACGGAAATATCTTTGAAATTTTTTCAAAAAAAAATTCAGAAAAAAATGTGTATATCCAAAGTGCAACATTGAACGGAAAACCATACAACAACACGTTTTTAAACTTTGATGATCTTCAAAAAGGAGGAACTTTAGAATTTAATATGGGATCTAAGCCAAACATAAATTGGGGTGCTTCCGATGAGAATGTGCCCTATTCACTAAGCACAGAAAATAACAAACTTAAAAAATGAAAAACATCAGATTATTAACAATACTCTTGGTTTTTTGTGGCACGATTAAAGTTGTCGCCCAACAACTGGTCGATTATGTAAATCCGTTT
>NZ_DATJCY010000034.1:0-45917 GCF_035577925.1 Gelidibacter sp.
TTCATCTAATAAGTCTGTTTGATCTGATCCTGTTACTTTGGCATTAAAAAAGTCTGAATATTCTCCGACAATGGAAATGGGCTTGTTTTCTACAAATAAGTATTTATAATGTTCTATTGGTTTGTTTTCACCATCATAAAAAAACAAGTAAGAAAGAGATGGCAAATCAACTTTTCCGGAAAGTTTAAAACTTTCGTTTATAACATAAGTTGAATCTATATTGGTGTCAATATCTCTATTATAAAGAACTACTTTAGTACTGTCAGGGAAGTTTTTTGCAGTTACCGTAAGTTCAAAACCATCGTTATTGGTTTTTTTATTTTCTTTCGCACAAGAAACAGCTAACAAAATGAGAGTTAATATTGTTATTGTGTTTTTCATAAAACTTATTTTTTTAAATTCAATATTGCGTTGATTTAAATGCCATTTATAAAACAAAAGCATTGAACAATCTTTCCAATTCCTCTTGAGGATCTGTACATAATCCCGAGTGTGTTTTAGAACTTTGTATGATAGTACTTCTTGAAGCGGCCAACCACCTGAACCGATCGGATATTTCAAAATTCCCAATGCAACCGCCTTTTGGATGTCCTTTGCAGATGTCTTCCCATGCTTTGAGATGGGCGTTTAACATGGCAATGTCCAAATCTTCTGAAAAAGCGTCCAATTTCTTTTGATCGATTTTATATTTGACGCCCAGAAATTTTTTTCGTTTTGAAAAAAGAAGCACACCCACATTAAAGAATTCTTCCCGTTCTACTTTAGGGACCACTCTGATAACGGCATATTCGTAAGTGACTTTATCTTGCATCTTGAGCTTCTTTTACCAATGCATCAATCATTGAAAGTTTTGTGTTGAGATATTGAATATAAGCAGTTCGCATTTCATCGGGAGTAAGCGTATCGCCTTCATTTATCAACCATTCTTCTGGGATGTTCGTTATGATATCTTTAATTTTTGACGGCGTCAATGCCAATGTGATTTCTTTTGCAGCCGTTTCCAATTCCGAGGCCTGTGCTAATAAGACATGGTCTTTAATCAGAGGGAAAGTTCTCGTCAAATGATTTTCCCATGTGGGCCAGTTATGATGAAAGTAAAAACTGGCACCATTGTCTATCACCCAAAGTTCTTTGTTCCAAATAAGAATGTTCGGGTTTTTTGGCGTTCGATCAATATTACTAATAATGCTGTCCAGCAAAACCACTTTAGAAGCTAATAAACCATCTATTTGTGTCACCAAAGGATCAAAAGTAATGGCTTGCGATAAAAAATGCAATCCTAAATTTAAGCCGACACTAAATTTCAGTAAATCCTGAATTTCTTCATCGGGTTCGGTTTTGCTGAAGGAATCGTCAAGGTTCATAAACACCAATTCTGGCACTTTTAAACCAATGGCACGCGCCAATTCGCCACCAATAAATTCGGCAACAAGTGCCTTTTTTCCTTGCCCTGCACCACGAAACTTAAGGACGTACATAAAGCCATCATCGGCTTTAACAATGGCTGGCATGGAGCCGCCTTCGCGCAACGGCGTAATATATTGTACCACATTAACGGTGCGAATATCGAGTGTTTTCATAAGAACGAAGGTACTAAAAATGTAAATTGCTCAGACCTCATAAAACAGCTTATTATGACGACTTTCTTTTTGTTATTTTTTACTGGAAAACCTGGTAATAACACGTTTTGTTTCTGGTTTAGTGTTTTTTCTCAAACGATTGTACCGTCTTTTGGCCATTATGAGTCGCAGTCTTAAATCGTCGTAAAATAGACTAATAATCAGAATGGCTGCGGCAATAACAAGTGTATTTAATTTTAATTTCATGGTCGAAAAGAAAAAACCTCCAACTAAACCACCCAGAAAAAAGAAATTAATGATATACAAACGTAGTTTTATGGTAGACCATATTTTTTTTGTGTTGGGATGTGATTTTGGAAACAATAATTGTGAAATCTCAATGCCCAGATCGGTAAACAATCCGGTGAGATGCGTGGTCCTGACTACGGCATTTGAAATTTTCGTAACGAATGAGTTTTGTAATCCCATGGCAAAAAGTAAAGAGCAAACCATGAGTTTAGGATTTTGAAGTTGTTCGAAATTACTCCAAACTGCAAGGCCAATTAAAATCACACTTTCAATAAGTGTTGGCAACACATAAATATTAAGTCTTTTGGTTTCTTTGAACATTTCAATAAGAAAACTGGAGGTGAAAGATCCAAAGAGAAAGGAAAAAATATACAAAAAATAAATGGTTCCTTTCCATATTTGAAAATCGGCCACGTCTCTAATAAACAGTGCAAAATGTCCTGTTACATGTGTGGTGGATTCAAAAAAGGCTAAAAATCCAGTCACATTCACAATACCCGCAATAAAAGAGAGAATTGTGGCAATGTGCAGGTTGTGTTTTAGAGTTCTGCTTTTGCCTTGATGTCTGAACATTTAATTTTGGTTTGATCAAATGTTAACTTACGATTTTATATTGAAAAACCTTATTTAAGGACCGAGTTTTTCATGTCGAAAGCCAATCCGATGTATGTATTGCTGTTAAAATCAAATTCGTCGATAATTTCCCAGCCCAGTTTTTTGGTATGTGCCTTTTCAGATATGACATTTATTTTATTGATGAAAGTGATTGAAATGGGATATTTTTTAAAGAATTCAATCCGCATTTCTTCAAAAAGTTGGTTCAATAAACCTTTGCTTCTGTAAAGTTCATCGATGCAAACCGGACCATATTGAAAACTGTTTTCGGTGGTAATTCGATTCTCATGAAAAGATAATTTAGGAAAACGAGAGGTCATGAAGTTGAAAATTTCCCATTGCTCAAAATATTTCCAATTTCCCGCAAAGGCATAAGCAACAATTTGGTGGTTTTCATTTTCGGCAACAAATACCCCGTTTTGCAGAATTATATCTTCAATTTGCGAAACCGTAAAAGGCGTTGTTACAAATCCTTTTTCGCGTTCTTTTACGTTTAAATTTCGATATAGATATTTTTCCTGAAGAGCTAAAATTCCGGGAATGTCATTGTTATGCCCAATGCGCGTTTGTATCATTCTGGACGTATTTGAAGATGTTCCATCTGTTTGCCCACCAATGTTTTTTGCCCAACGGATTTAAAACCTAATCTTAAATATAGTTTTTTTGCCATTGGGTTTTCTTCATCTACCAGCAAACCGATAGTTTGATGGTTTTGGTGAACATAATGATCAATTACGAATTGCAGTAATTTTGCACCAATGCCTTTGCCTTGTTGGTTGGGATTTACACCTAAAGAGTCAATATAGAATTCACCAGATTGTGTTTCATCCTCTGGATTAAATTCTGTTTTGAAATGTGAATTGATATAACTAGCAATCGGATTTCTAAGTTGATTTAATTGTGATCCATCGTATATATTGACAGCTGCGATAATTTTGCCGTCATCTTCTACTACAAAACAATTTTGATAGGAATACTGATTGTTTTCTTCTTGAACAAAATGCAGCAAAAAATCAATCGCTTTGTTAGAATCATTTTGACCTATAAATTGGTAAACTATGTCTTCCATTGCCAATAGTAAATTTGCGGCAATGGCCGCTGAATCTGCTTTGTCGGCTTTTCTTATTTTTATTGAAGTTGTCATGTTTTACTAATATTTTAGCGTATAGAAGCGATTGTGATAATGAGAAATCCGTTTTCGAGCTCATCAAAAACGGATCTCATCTATGTTTTAATTCACCTTAATAGTGAAGGTCAGAACTTATTATTCCGTTTCATCAATAATATGTTCTACGGCACTTTCTTTGTTTTTTAATGCTCTTTTTTCGCAAGTTTTGCAAAGTTCAGAAATGCCTTTTTGTTCCCATGATTCTTTAACGGTTCCGTTAGAAATTCCTTCTCGACCTTTAATGTGCTGGCAATCTTCAAAAATATGATATTTATTGCCGGCAGTAGTCCAATATACATTGTCGTTATCAAAATTAAGGTCCTTTAAAACGGTGGTTTGCTCATTGATTTCCTTGGTGTATTGCTCAATGGACGGCGGATTGAAATCTACTCCAGAAATTCCCGCAATCAATAAAGCAACGACAGCAATTGAACCTGCAATTCCTTTCGTTTTTCCATTGACATCTTTGTTCATAAAAATAAGAATGACCAAAGGTAAAAATGCCAATACGCCCATAATAGCACCCAATTGATTTTGGATAAAGAACTTGGTTTTGTCTTTTTCGGAGGCGGGATCCAAACGGTTTGCTTTTTTCCAAAGCATGGAGGCAATGATGGATAATGCCAAAATGCCCACTATAACAACGATGAGCCATACCAAAGTATCATCATGGATGAGTTTGAAAATGGCAAAGATTTGTCCGGCGATGGCAATGATCCACGCTAGAAATGCAAAAAGGCGTAACTGTTTTGCTTTCCCTTTACTTTCAGGACTAGCTTCAAATACTTTTTGTTCTGACATAATTTTGTTTTTTTGGTTGTTGCTGTTGGTTAGATATTAGGATTTTAAGAGTATTATATAAAAATAGATTGCTTTAAAACCCTGTATTTTGCATAAACATCAAATATAATATAAGTTCAACTATTTTGAAATACTATGCATTCATTTTCAGCATATTTTAAACCTTTTTGATTAGTGATAAAACAAGGGTATGGATTGCGTTTTATTAGCGCAGTAGATTTATTGGGATTGGTATTAAAATTAAAAATTATGGTCGGTCAGTACCTGGTAGTAAATTTTACGTTTTACTGATGTAATTGGTAATTGGTAATGGGGCCTAAATTATACGTTTTTGCCACACCCCAAGTGGCCCATAGGTGATAGCGTTTTCAATTTGCCCCGAAAACCTATCAGGAAAAAGGGCTGGTACTCGCCCCGACCAATTTTGTATTAATACTTAATCTTTTAATTCAGTGAGCCAATTAATTTCTTGTATTTTACTGTCAATTTCTCTAAAAGCTCTTCCAGTTTGATCCATTTCAATTTGAAGGTTTTTAATGCTGATGGTGGCTTTAAGATTGGTTTCTCCCGTATTATAAATTTGAGCGGCTTGTCTTATATTTCTTAGTTTTTCAGAAAGCATTTTCAATGAATCTCTCTTGGCAAGTGCTTCATAAAGCAATCCTTCACCTTCAACAATGGTGTCGTTATTTGTCTTATTTATTCGAACAATAATCAATTCCAAATCTTGGATTGCTTTCCTTAATTGAGCCAGTAATACGATAGGATCTTCTTGGGGTTGCTTGTCATCAGATACGATCAATACAGGTTTTATTCTGTTTTGAAGGTGTTCTATTTTTTTTAGAAGATCTGCTCGCAGCAAAAGGCCTTCAGCAAGTTTCATCTTTTTGTTTTCTCTGGATTCGTTTGTTATTTCCTCTGCCATTTCCTAACTTTTCTAATGATGATACAACTTAAGTAATTTGTTGTAAAATAAAGAAATTACTTTTAGATGTCATCGAAAATACATTTTTAATTTTGCTCAATTCCATCCATATCGTAAATGTGTTTTCTACAGTAGATGCTGATGAGCAAAGTTTATTTGCTTTTGTAGGATCTTCTTTTTAGGTAAATTGCAATATATAAGATATTCAAAAAGTCTTAATTATTCTATCAATATGTCTTAATTTCGTAAATCTCAATTGAAATATATAATGATGAAAAGTCAAAGTAAAATGCGTGGGATTATAATTTATGTTATCGTGGCGGTATTGCTAATTACCATGCATTATGTGTTGGAACTTGAGTTTTTTCAGAAATGGAATAAATTAGTGCCTTTCCTACAGAAATTAAGCTTGAGTCTATTTTTGATTTCACTTATTTTTCTGGTCAGCAAAATTATTGAGCGTGTCATTCATGCACAAGCACGGACGGAAGGCGATAAATATAATTTACTGCGAATCATTAGGTTTCTTACCATTGTGTTCAGTCTTATCGTGGTGGTTTCCTTTTTGTTTAAGAGTTTGTATGCGGCTGCTCTTAGTGTCGGATTATTTTCATTGGTTGTTGGTTTTGCTTTACAAGCGCCCATCACTTCTTTTATTGCGTGGGTTTATCTGATTTTTAGACGCTCTTATTTGGTGGGCGATCGGATTCAGATAAAAGGCATTCGTGGCGATGTTGTAGAAATAAGTTATCTCGATACTTCAATTTTGGAATGTAGTGGTGATTATTTGGGCAATGATAGAATGAGTGGAAGAATTATCCGTTTTCCCAATAGTTTGATCTTGAATGAGGAAGTTATTAACTATTCAGGGCCGCAAGTTCCATTTATTTGGGATGAAACCGCTCTTCAGGTTTTATATACCAGCGATTTGGAATTCGTGGAAAAATGTCTGTTGGAAGCCGCAAGACAGGACTTTCAAAAACGTTATCCAAAACGCATTGGTAAAATGGATACACTATGGAAACCAGAAGTTTATTTTAGGGTAAACGTTAGAGCTTGGCTGGAAGCTGTGATTTCTTATCCTGTTGAACCACAAGACACTACAGGTAAAAGAAAACGTATTTTAAAACATGCCTTAATGTTGCTCAACGAGTCGCCAGATAAGGTCCAGTTTCCCGATACGCCAAAACGTTAATTAGAATAGTGGATTATTTTTGACACGTCCCGATAGCTATCGGGATCACGGATTTCCAATGATTTTCTTTGCGTCTTTGCGAGAATAAGAACGCTGATGACGCTGATTTAATTGATTGTCACTGATTTTCTCGAGTTTATCTCAATTTACTTGACTTCGACTTCAATTTTAACTTTCACAGATTGTTTCTTCGCGTCTTTGCGACTTGGCGAGAATAAGAACGCTGATGACGCTGATTTGATTGATTTACACTGAATTTTGTCGGTATATCTCAATTTACTTGACTTCCTCTTCAACTTCAATTTTAACTTTCACAGATTGTTTCTTTGCGACTTGGCGTCTTTGCGAGAATAAGAACGCTGATGACGCTGATTTAATTGATTGTCATTGATTTTTTCGGATATATCTCAATTTACTTGACTTCGACTTCGACTTCAATTTTAACTTTCACAGATTGTTTCTTCGCGTCTTTGCGAGAATATGAATGCTGATTTAATTGATTGTCACTGATTTTCTGGAGTTTATCTCAATTTACTTGACTTCGACTTCAATTTCACGAAGTGCTAGCTTCCTTTCTGATAAAAGATGGTTTTTAAATAATTACTTTCAGGAAAGGTGATGGGATGGTCATCATCATGTAAAGTATAATGTAAATATTTCCAGCCATGAGATGTTGTAATTTTTGCGTTTTGATGTATTTTTTCAAAGTCTTCCAAACTGATCCGGCTAGAGCATGATCCTAAAATTAATATGCCTTTTGGTGCGACGAGTTCTTTTCCCAAACGTGCCAAACGTTCATATTGCTTGGAAGCGCTAACCACCTCACTGGCTTGTTTAGCGAATGACGGCGGATCAATAACAACAATATCAAATTGTGCTTTTTGTTGGATTAATTCATTCAATGCCATAAAAGCATCGTCGGCCATTGGCGTCCATTTTGAAATAGCCATTTGGTTGAGTGCAATGTTTTCAGAAGCCACTTCCATAGCCTGTGGGCTAATGTCTATTGAGGTCAGTGATTTGGCATTTCCTTTTAACGCATGTATTCCAAAACCTCCAACATAGCTAAACACATCTAAAACTCTCTTTCCTTTGGCATGTTGCTGAACCCACAATCTGTTGGGACGTTGATCCAGAAAGAAACCTGTTTTGTGTCCAGATTGCGTATAGGCGTAAAATTTTACACCGTATTCTTCAAAAGCTACTTTTTCGGAAGAAAGTGCGGTGCCAATAATATCACCTTCTTGATATGGGAACGTATTGTTTTGCGCTATTTTTCGGCTAAATCTTATGATGATGGTTTCAAGATAAAATTGACTTTTTATTTCTTCGATCAGCACCTCCAGATAAGGTTTCCAAATTTCAGAGTAAATTTTTAGAACGCCTATGTTCGTGTAAACATCAAGGATGAGGCCTGGAAAACCATCATTTTCACCATGAATTCCACGATAACCTGTAACGCCTTTATCCATTAAATTTATTCTTTTTGAATAGGCAGATTTAAGTTGTGATGTCCAGAAATCGGTTGTGAGTTGCAGTCGATTGCCTTTAAAAATAATTTTTATACGGATAATCTCTTTGGGATCCCATAATCCAAAGGCAAAAGGTTTGTTTGTTCTTTGATCAAAGATGACACATAAACTTCCTGGTGCAGGATTATGGTCTGGAACTTTATCAATACTTTGCTCAAAAATCCAAGGATGACCTTGTTTTACTGCGCGTTCCGCAGTTTTGTTTAATTTAATTGCAATCGTTTTTGGCACTTTCATCGGTTGGATTTCTGATTGCAAAAGTAGTGAAAAATAGAGAGTTTAAAGATCGGAATTGGTGGTCTTCGAGGTTTTTGATAGAAAAAGAAAGGGATTAGTTTTTATGTCATTATGCTTGTTATATTTTTTTGAGGTCTAAAATCATTCCTAATTCAAAGTCACCAGTTTGTAATGGTGGGTAGGTGGTTTTCATTAAATCAAACATATAGGCTAATGGAACATGGTCAAAACCGCCATAATCTTCTAAATATTCCATGAACTTTATGTTGCCCGAACAATCATAAGCTTGAAATAAGGAATCCTCAATACCATCAAATTCCAGTGGTCTGACATTTAGTTTTTCGCATAATGTTTTATTAAATGCCGGTGTAGCTTTTACCCATTTATCGTTTAAAAACATTTCAACATAACCGTGGGGTACAAGGACATCATTGCCAAACTTCTCAATGATATCGTCAACGGCAATATGGTTTTTAACTTTAGCCAAACCCAATCGAGCAGGGATGTTTTTTGCACGTAATATACTGATGAGCAGGATGGCTTTATCCAAACAATGGCCTGATGGACGTTTACTAATCTTGGAAGCTCGCCAGTCGTTTTCAATTAAACTGAATCGATACGGGTTATATGGCCAGGTATCACGAATATAATAATATGCTTTTAGGGCAAAATCGAGCGGCGTGTCATCAGAAATGTTGTTTTCAATAGTCTTAATTAGGTTTTGAATGGCATCAGATGAAAAGTCAAAATTAGTATTCTCGTCTAAATAGGTCGTTTGCATGGTTGTTTAATAGATGTTGTTTGTCTAGTATCTTTTTTGAAAAAAGTACATTAATAATGGTATAAAACTTATTTGTTGTTAAAACTATTCTCACGAGAAAAGTCATTTTCTATATGTTGGTCGAATTAAATTTCAATAATTTACTTCGAGAGAAGAAATAAAAGAATGATACTTGAGTTATTTTCAAATGACCTGATCTAATTCCAAATACTTTTCTTTCATCGTGCTTAATGCAAACGCACCAGCCGATGCAATAAAAACAGAATAATCGAACGTACCTTTTATGCCAATTGAAAAGGTCATGGATAATGCGAAAATCAGTAAAAGAAACCCGCTTAATTTGGCGAACAGTTCTGTTTTAAATCCGATCAACAAAAAGAAGGCAAATAAAATTTCGGCTGTTGTTGCAATGATCGCCAGTGTTGGAACTAATGAAGTCGGAAACCACGGATTTATGACTTCGGTATATTGTACAAAATTACCCCAATTGCCCCAAACAGAAGCTTCTGCACTCCATATTCCAAAACGATCGGCAACTGCTGAAAGGAATCCTGCTGAAATGGCTAATCTCAAAAAGAGTTTGATGATTGTTTTTGTCATGTTTTTCTGATGGTTTTATTGGTTTTTTTGAAGTGTTTTCTTAGATTATTTTGAACAGTAATCGTTTTCAAAGAACCTCTTGAGCTATTAAAGGTAAAACAATTTATAGCATTATATCGGTAAAATCTAATTTTTATAGCGTTTAAAACTATCACGTGATTTAGCGATTAGAACTTAAATGTAGGATGTTTAGCTTGACCAATATGTTGAATTAATCAATGTTTTATTGGATCGCGCATCGGTCATAAAACTAATTTATTGTAGATTTGCTTCGTATTAAAAACATAAAAAATGTATAGAATTAAATTATTGCCCATTCTTTTTAGTTTATTGTTAGGTGTGTCACTTGTTGGTTGTGGTTCAGGAAAAAGAGCAAAAAATCAAATTACGGATAGGGATAAGGCCATTATAAAAGCACAACGTTTTAGCGATATTGCAGATAGTTATTTACGCTATTTAAATGAAAAAGATGTGGATCGGATTTTGTCGTTATATGCTGATAATGCTACAATTGAAAATCCTGTTGGCAGTGATGTTTTATTGGGAAAAGTGTCGCTTCGTGTATTTTATACGAATGCCGTTTTAAAAAATTTATTGGCTACAAAAACGGGAGAAGTTCGAGTTGCCGGAAATGAAGTTGCTTTCCCATATCAATTGCGAAAAAATGTTGATGGCGTTCCGATGATGATCGATGTTATTGATATTTTTGTTTTTGATGATACCGATAAAATCATTTCCATGCGATCATTTTGGGGACCTTTTAATGAAAAACCCGCCAACGAATAATCTTATTTTAATAAATCCTGTATCTTGAAATTTGGATCGATAACTTCTTGTGTGACTTCTGTTGGATGGAAAAAATCTTTGGAGGCAGATGAGTAATAGGTTCTTACAATGCCTTTTTTTTCATAATATCCTACACGCACATCGCGCGTAGGTGTGTTATCCAAAAGTATGTCAATAGCTGTATCTGCTATAGTTTTTGTGCTAACAGCATCTTTCACATGATTAGCTCTAACGGCGTCCATCATTTTTTCGGTAGCAACGGTATTGGGATATAATCTATAAAGTTGAATGTTCTGAACGGCTTCTTTTTGGAGTTCTTTTTCAATATGAAACAGACCGGAAGCAAGTCCCATTTTGGCAACGCCATAACCAAGTGATCCACTCATTACTTTAAGTGCAGCTTGTGAAACAACAGTCAGGATTTTTAAATTGTTGTTTTTCTCACTTCGGAATCGGGAAGCTAAGTAATGGGCAATTTGGTAAGGTGCTTTCATATCAAACTCAATGAGTTTCCAAATAGCGTCAAAAGCACTATCTAATGAATGGCTTTGCCAAGTGCCGGCATTATTTATAAAGAAATCAAGGCGATTGTGGGTGTTGTAAATACTTTCAACCAACTCTTTTATTGCATCTATATTAGTAATATCCGCTTGTTTGATGGCAACTTTTCCACCTTGTTGAAGTAGGCTTTTTTGTGCGTTCTCCAACTTCTCTAATGTTCGAGCCACTAAATAAACATGGGCACCTTTAGAAGCCAAGGCCGAAGCGATGGCAAAACCTATGCCTTCGCTTCCACCTGTTATTATGGCTACTTTGTTGTTCATTTTTAAAGTTTTGTGTTCAATTTAAGTAAGGAATGATTTGACGATCCCTTACTTAAATCAAATGGTTTTTTAAAGCGTTTCCTTGAGCCACTTAAAAAACTCATGTTGCCAAACCAAGGCATTTTGAGGCTTTAAGATCCAGTGATTTTCTTCAGGAAAATATAGCAATTTGCTTTTTATTCCCAACAATTGCGCTGCCTGAAAAGCGCTTAAACCTTGCTCAATCGGAACGCGATAATCTTTGCCACCTTGGATAATTAGCATTGGAGTATCCCAATCAGAAATCTTGGTGATCGGATTAAACTCATGATAGGCTTTTTGGGCTAAGACGTTGTTTTTGTCCCAATACGAACCTCCGAAATCATTGTTTACAAAAAATAGTTCTTCGGTGGTGCCGTACATTGTACGTGTATCAAAAACACCATCGTGCGAGATAAAAGTTTTAAAACGTTTGTTATGGATTCCTGCCAAGTAAAAAACAGAATACCCACCAAAACTGGCGCCAACAGCTGCCAATCGGTTTTTATCCACATAAGGTTCCTTTGCAAGATCATCAATAGCCGATAAATAATCGTCCATCACTTGGCCGCCCCAATCTTTGCTGATGGCTGCGTTCCATTCTACACCATGACCGGGCATGCCACGTCGGTTGGGTGCCACTACAATATAGCCTTGTGAAGCCATTAATTGAAAATTCCAACGGTAAGAATAAAACTGCGATAATGCCGATTGCGGCCCACCTTGCGCATATAATAAAGTTGGATATTTTTTGGAAGCATCAAAATTAGGAGGTAAAATAACCCAAACCAACATTTGTTTGCCATCGGTTGTAGTGACGTAGCGTTTTTCCACTTTAGGCATGGCAATGCTATTATAAAGCTCGTCGTTGATGCTCGTTAATTTTGTAAAGCTTCTATTTTTTAGATTAAAACTATAAATTTCCGCAGCATGGTTCATGTCCGTTCTGGTGACCAAAAGCGTATTGTTTTTTTCAACAATAATACTTGCGATGTCAAACTGACCTTCAGAAAGTTGTTCTACCACGGGAGCGATGCGTTTTTTTCCAGGATGGTTGACTCTAAAAAGTTGAACGGTTCCATCAACTGGAGCAGTAAAATAAATGTGGTTTCCTGTGTTATCCCATAAAAAACTGTTGACAGTACCGTCCCAATTAGCAGTTAGATTTTGCTGAATGCCATCGCTTAAAACAACAATGTCATTCTTATCACTTTCATTGCCATCGGTTTTCATTTGCAACCATGCCAAAGATCCTTTTGAAGAAAATGCAGGATTGGTATCATAACCTTTATTGTTTTCCGAAATATTTTCAGTCGTTTTTGAATCTAAATTATATTTGTAAATATCGGTATTGGTGCTTGTGGCGTAAGCTTTGCCTTTGAGTTTTTTGCTAACATAGTAAATGCTTTTACTGTCGGGCGACCAGATATAATCTTCATCGCCACCAAAAGGACGTTGCGGCGTATGGTAAGGTTCATTGGGCATGATGTCGATGCCGGTTTCATCTTCAGCTTCCGTTTTTTTATAAAACAAGTGGTTGTAACTCCCATCTTGCCAAGTGTCCCAGTGACGAATATCTAAATCTGAATAAATATAAACATCTGACTTTGCCAAGTTTTTATAAACATCAGCGCCTTTGATATCTTCAATATGGACTTCTTTATGGAACAATTTGTAACTTCCATCTGGCGCAATATTTTTGTCTTTGGTTTTGACGTTTTCCTTTGCGATTTCGGTGGCTATACCTCCAGTTACAGGCATTTTATAATATTTGGAATCGAAATTGTCATTTTCAATATTTGGAGTTTTTAATTCGTAAAAAAGTGTTGAGCCATCGTCATTTAATCCCAAAACACTTAAGCGTTGTACTTGCCATAAGAGTTCTGGGGTCATTTTTTGCTGCGCCATAGTTATGCTGCCTGTCAAGATTAAACTTATAATTAAGAGGTTTTTTTTCATGTGTGCTATTTTTTTATAATTAAAACGATGAAGCAGAAATTATTTGTAATAGTTTTTTAATAAAAAAATGGATTTTAAGGGATTGCAATCATCGCAATATTCAGAATGTAAATTTAAACTTTTACTTTTGGATAGCCCTATAATTAGTAGAAATACATCCTTATTAGTTTACTTTTCTAGATGCATTCAATAGTTTTGACTTCAGTTTTTTTGAGGTTTTGTATTAAGATAACGAAATTTAGAAATCAAGAAATCAGTTTCTTAAGCTCCAAATTTCGTGTATGGGATCGCCTTTGCTTGAAAGTCCCGAATGGTGCCAATGACCATCAATCAAATCATAATTAAATTTCAGGACGGCGCCAACTCGGGTTTGGTCTCTTGAAAAGAATTCTATGGTTTCGGTGTACTCGCCGTTTATAGTAGTGTACGTGCCGCCTCCTGTACCCATAAATTGTTTGGTTTCTGTGTTATAGGCAATCCATTGAAAACGTGTTCCTGATAAAATCTTCATTGTTTTGCGTGGTCCGTCTGTATTTCTCAATTGGGTTTCACCATTGGTAACTCGACCTGACATTAACCAAGCGCCGCCCAGCTTGCCAGGTTGACCATCATCAATTCTATTAAAACGAATTTTATCTTTACCAAGTGTAAATGTGTTATTGCCAATTGAAATTTCAGAATTCATTTCTGTGCCAACGTTTTCAGGATGTTCAGTGTCAAACTCAAGTTTTTCGGTTAGCGTATTGTTTGATAGTGTCCAAGATCCGCCATTCGTGCTTAGGAAATGTCCTGTTTTAGAATTGTAGATGGTTTTCGATTGATAATGTTCGGAAAAGATATACACGGTTTTAAGTTCTTCGCCCGAATCTAATTTATGATAGCTTTCCCAGGCGCCAACAAGGTTTTGCGCTTTTGATGCCATTGTTAATGCGCAGCAAAAGATTAATAGTGCCATTGTATTTTTCATGATTTTATGAGTTATAGGTTGATTTTGTTTTTAAATGTTTTTACTGTTAAACGCCAAACTGTCTCAAATGATGGTCTAAATGTTTGTATTGCATTTTGCCCCATTCGTCGGTTTTAAAATTCCCAAAAAATGGATGTTTGGGCCAATAGATGTTTAATGCTTTATTATGAAACTCGGTAATTATAATTTTTAATTGTTCACGTTCAACATTCAGATCATAATGACCTGTAATTTTATAATCCTTTGAGGTAGATACGTTTTCGGGCCATGGTTTGTCATTGTACATAATGGGTTTATAGAGTTTAAGAAGCATTTTTTTAAAAAAACCAACCTCGTCCGAAAGTTGAATTTTTCCACAGGCCATCAATAATGGCATTTGACAATGTTTGACCATTTGTGCCACATCCATTTGTCCCCAAATAGGTTTGGAGTTTTCCTTTAATTGGTCTATTCGTATTAAAATGTCTTTATGCGTTTTTTGGTCAAAAAGCGTTTGCATTTGTTGATTATAAATATATTGGCATATAAAATTACACTATATTATCTGTTGTTTGATAATTAATGCCTATTTTTTGACTTCATAAAATTACGATTGTGCGATTATCACTAATTTTATGACCCATTAAAATATTTAGCACGACTATGTCAGAAAAGCAGAATTCGTTTTCCATAAAAAATTGGTCAGAAGCCGATCGGCCTCGTGAAAAATTAATGGATAAAGGAAAAGCCGCGTTAAGTGATGCCGAGTTAGTGGCCATTTTGATAGGTTCTGGAAATCGTCAAGAAAGTGCCGTCCAATTATGTAAGCGTATTTTGGCAAGTGCGGACCACAATTTGGGGACTTTAGGAAAAATGTCTATCGCACAACTTATGGATTTTAAAGGAATTGGCGAAGCAAAGGCGATTACCATTGTAGCCGCATTAGAACTTGGAAGACGCCGAAGGGCAGGAGAAACCTTGCAATTGGATAAAATTACTTCGAGCCAATCTGCTTTTGAGTTGATGCAACCCATAATTGGTGAGTTGCCGCACGAAGAGTTTTGGATTATCTATTTGAACAATTCCAATAAGGTCATTCATAAAAGTCAATTGAGCAAGGGCGGAATTACAGGCACCTTGGTTGATGTCCGATTAGTATTTAAAACGGCCTTTGAAGTTGGTGCCGTTGGTCTAATACTTACCCATAATCATCCCTCAGGAACACTGAATCCTAGTGATGCCGATAAGCAAATTACCAAAAAATTGAAAATTGGTGGAGAAAGTTTGGATATAAAAGTTTTAGATCACCTAATAATTACCGAAAATGCATACTTTAGTTTTGCGGATGAAGGCCTGATGTAGATATCCAAGAATCATCTACAAAATTCAAATACAACAGAGCTTTTGACCAACTTATATTTTAGAATATCAAATACTGAATGTTACTAGTATATACCCATAAAATAACGCCAAGATTAACGTATGCCTTTAAGCATATTGTTTTACGGATTTTGAATGTTCCGGTGAGCTTCACAACTAAAGTTGAAGAGTTTATTGCCCATGATAGTATGAAGATTTCTTATACCAAACACCTTCTTAGCAGTGAGTTGTTTATACGAAGTCATGATTTGTTATTTGAGCAAGGATTGTCCGATGTAGATATTAATGTTCAGGATTGGGATACTACAAAATGTTTTTTTGCAACGTCTGATAAAAGTAGTTTGCCTTTTGATATTTTTGCGGCAACTTTTTATCTGTTAAGTCGATATGAGGAATATCTTCCACAAGTAAAAGATGGTTATGGCCGTTTTTTGGCTTCCGAAAGCTTGGCTTATAAAGAAAATTTTTTGCACCAACCTGTTGTAGATATTTGGGCATATAAGTTTAGAGAGGTGCTAAAAAAGCACTTTCCCGATTTTGAGTTTCCTACAAGAAGTTATAATATCCAACCGGTTATTGACGTTCCTGTGGCCTATTATTTTAAGGAAAAAGGTGTCATGAGGACGATTGGAGAAACCTTTAACGACGTGTTTACTTTAAAATTAAAACAGTTATATAGAAGATACCAATCGTTGGCCGGATTTAAACGTGATCCTTATGATACTTTCAAATGGATTGTGACAAAACAAAAACAGACGGCAAATAAATTTATTGTTTTTTTCTTGATAGGCGAATATTCTACTTACGACAAAAACATCAACATCAATAACAAAAGGTTTGCATCGCTTATTAAAGATGTAGGCGATTACTGTAAGATCGGTTTAAAAGTATCTTATTTGGCATTGGATAATATGGAAATGCTTAAAACTGAAAAGCGAAAAATGGAGGCCACAACAAATTATCCTTTGGAAGCTTCAAGACATTCGTTTTCTAAGCTCAATTTGCCCGAAACATATCGCAATCTGATAGAATTGGAAATCAAGCAAGATTTTACAATGGGCTATATCAATTATTTGGGATTCAGGGCAGGGACCTGCACACCTTTTCAATTTTATGATCTGGATTATGAAGTGCAAACACCTTTGCAAATCAATCCGTTTCATGTGGTCGATTATGCCTTGTTGAAGCGACAGTCGTTATTGGATAAAAAACAAGATTTGCAACGATTAATCCAAGAGGTGAAAAATGTTGACGGCACGTTTGTTCCGGTATTTCATAATTATGCATTTAGTGATTTCGATCGCTGGAAAGGATTTAGGGAGCTTTTTAAAATGATATTAGATTCAGTAAATGAAGATTAAAACAATAAAACACGTATTTTTTGATTTAGATCATACGCTTTGGGATTTTGATAAAAATTCGGCATTAACGTTTGATAAAATTTTTAAAATTCATGATGTTGAAGTCAATTTAAAGCTTTTCCTTGAAGTCTATGAGCCGATTAACCTTCATTATTGGAAGCTTTATGGCAGTGAGAAAATTGACAAAATGTCCTTGCGGCATGGTCGACTTAGAGATGCATTTATTGAAATTGGTTATTCGGTAGATGAGGTTCTTATTCGAGATTTGGCTGTAGATTATATAAAATATCTTTCCAGTTTCAGCCATCTGTTTGATGGTACAATTGAGTTGTTGGAATATTTACAGCCCAAATACCAATTGCATATCATTACCAACGGATTTGAAGAAGCGCAATTAAAAAAGATGAATTCTTCGGCAATTACTCCTTATTTTAATACCGTTACAAATGCTGATGCAGTGGGCGTTAAAAAACCAAATCCGATAATTTTTGACCATGCGCTAACAATTGCCAATGCCAAGCCTAATGAGAGTATTATGATTGGCGATAATTATGAAGCAGATATTTTAGGGGCATTAAATGTTGGGTATGATGCCATTTTTTTTAATTACCGCAATGATGAAACTGAACTTCATATCAAGCAAATAAAGCATTTATCACAACTTAAAAAATACCTGTAAAGATTAAATATATTATCTTTACTGCTTAATATATTTATCCCAATACCTTATGAAATCCATTCTCAGTTTATGCACTTTCTTAATTTTGTTTAATATTAAAGGCGTTTCACAACAAAGTATCAATACTTATAAATATGTCATCGTTCCAGCCTCTTTTAATTTTTTGAATGAACCCGATCAATATCAATTAAATTCCTTGACCAAGTTTTTATTTGATAAAATTGGATTTACCACATTGATGGCCGACTCAGAATTTCCTGACGACCTTAATGCTAACCGATGCCTTGGGTTATATGTTGATGTTGAAAAACATAAGGCATTTTTAAACACCAAATTACAAGTGCATTTAAAGGATTGCAATAATCGGATTGTATTATCTTCAGAAATTGGAGAGTCCAGAGAAAAACAATATGATAAAGTTTATAATTTGGCAATAAGAGATGCTTTTAAAAGTTTTGATAATTTGAATTACAGCTATCAACCTAGTGCAACGATTGCGCCAGAAAGCACAGCTACAGCAGGAGCGGTAGCCAATGCATTGCAGGCACAGGATGAGATTGACCGTTTGAAAATGGAAGTAGAGCTATTAAGAGAAAAACAACAATTAAAAGCCGAGTTGGAAAAACAGACTTTGGTAGAAAAGGAAAAAGTACAATCCAAACCAGAAAATCCTCAGACTAAAGAAGTCAAAGTGGTTCAAGAGGCGGCTAAGTTAACACCGGCAAAAACTGTTAAGAAAGACACTAAATCTGATGAAAATGCGCAAACTTTAACAGCAACTCCTGTCGAAAATGGATATACTATTACCGATGATTCATCCAAAGTATTGTATCATTTGGTGTTTTCTGGAAAGGAAGATGTTTATATTGTTAAAGGCCAAGATGCGATTGTTTATAAATTGAACAACAGCTGGATCCTTTCAACCGCCAACGATTCAGGAGTATCGATGAAAACACTAAAAGTGAAATTTGACTAATATATAAAATTGCTCAATAAATAAATTCCCCGATGAAATTATTCTTGTCGGGGTTTTTTATTCTTGAAAATTCTGATGACATCTTTTTTTTTCTCTGTATCATCCGTCATTGTTCACTAGTCTATATTCTACCCTCTATTTCCTACCCACTACTCTCTAATCACTACCCACTTAATACCCATATTTATCCTTCCAACGTTGTTTTAAAAACTCGCGTTGTGCATTTTCTCTGGCGTTATTTCCAGGGCTATAAAGTTGCGTGTTTCTAATTTCGTCAGGAAGAAACTCTTGTGGTGCAAAGTTGTTTTCGTAGTGGTGGGCATATTGATAATCGTCGCCATAACCTAACTCTTTCATAAGTTTGGTTGGAGCATTTCGGATGGATAAAGGCACAGATAAATCACCAGTTTGCTTTACCAATTGTTGTGCTTTTCCAATAGCTTCATAGGCAGCGTTGCTTTTTGGAGACGTTGCCAAATAAGTGGCGCATTGGCTTAAAATTATTCGAGATTCTGGATGGCCAATTACAGAAACCGCCTGAAACGTGGTATTGGCCATCACTAATGCCGTCGGATTAGCATTTCCTATATCTTCACTTGCCAAAATAAGCAAACGTCGCGCAATAAATTTGACATCCTCACCACCTTCAATCATTCGCGCCAACCAATATACTGCACCATTGGGATCACTTCCGCGTATCGATTTGATAAACGCCGAAATAATATCATAATGCTGTTCACCGGTTTTGTCGTAGCGTACCGTGTTGCTTTGGATTTTTTCAAGCACGGCATCATTGGTTATGACAATGTTTTCATTTTCGGCGTAAGAGGTAATAATCAGTTCAAAAATATTCAAAAGTTTACGGGCATCACCACCCGAAAGCCGTAACAAAGCTTCCGTTTCTTTCAGTTGGATATGGCGTTTAGAGAGGATTTCATCTTCGGTAATGGCACGATTTAGCAAAGCTTCCAAGTCTTTTTTGTCAAAAGAATTGAGCACATAAACTTGTGAACGGGAAAGTAGCGCAGGGATAACTTCAAAACTTGGATTTTCTGTGGTGGCGCCGATCAGAGTTACCCAGCCTTTTTCAACGGCTTCCAATAAAGAATCTTGTTGGGATTTGCTAAATCTGTGGATTTCATCAATAAACAATAACGGGTTTTTGGCAGTGAATAAGCCACCACTGTTTTTGGCCTTATCGATCACTTCCCGGATGTCCTTAACCCCCGAATTGATAGCACTCAATTTGTAAAACGGTCGGTTGGACTCATTCGCAATAATATTTGCCAAGGTCGTTTTTCCGGTTCCTGGAGGACCCCAAAAAATCATGGAGGGAATAATTCCGTTTTTTATGTGTTGCGTCAAAACCCCATGATCGCCAATTAAATGGGATTGACTCAAATAATCTTTTAAGTATTTAGGCCTTAAACGTTCTGCCAATGGTGCATTCATAAAACAAAATTACATCAATTCCTTTGAAAACTGGAATCTCTATCCATAATTTTAGTTAGATGTCATTGGTAAAAGTAACATGGGTTTTGATCTTAGTAAATGATCTATAAAGCGTTTCGAAATGAATATAATCTATTTGAGACTGACGAAATTAATTTTTAAGCATCACTATGACAATTTTTCATATTTCTAATAAATGGTGACTAATTTGATAAGAAACCTTTAAATTTGACTATGGGCAATCAACAAAATTTTAGATATTCAACCGGCGTTGTAGCGTATCCCATCTTCTTTTTGATGCTCATTTGGGTTGTATTTTGGCTACAAGTCCGTTTTTTTCCTGTCATAAAAACCTGGGGTATTGTTCCACAAACATTGACTGGATTACGGGGTATTGTATTCAGCCCGTTCATCCATTCTGATATGGAGCATATTTATCATAATAGCATTCCTTTAGTGGTTTTGACTATGGCCTTGTTTTATTTTTACCGTCCTATTGCTTGGAAAGTATTACTCTATGGTATTTTGCTTTCGGGATTGATTACATGGGTTATCGGAAGACCAGCCAACCATATCGGTGCCAGTGGTCTTATTTATGTCTTGGTCAGTTTTATCTTTTTTAAGGGCATTTTTGCCAAACATTATCGATTGATAGCTTTATCCTTAATGATTATTTTTCTTTATGGAAGTATGATTTGGTATGTTTTTCCCATTAAGGACGGTATGTCTTGGGAAGGGCATTTGGGTGGACTGATCACTGGGTTTTTGTTTGCGCTAATTTTCAAGAAAACTATTGCGAAACCCGAACGTTATGTATGGCAAGAACCGACTTATAATGAAGATGATGATCCGTTTTTAAAGCATTTTGATGAAAATGGAAACTTTATTGAAAATTTAGAACCTGAAGTTGAAAATGAATTTGAAACAGAGGTTGAACTTGAAGAAAAACGAATACCTCCAAAGTATAATTATATATACAAGGAAAATCGAGAAGATCAATAATTGATTACAGATCTATATTCTTAATTTCCCTAATCCCTAATCCCTAATTGCCATCCTCTGTCGCACCACTTCGTACAAAAACGCGCCGCAAGCTACTGAAACGTTCAACGATTCGATATCGCCCAAAATTGGTAATTTGGCTTTGTCATCAACAATTTTTAAGATGGATGGGTTGATGCCTTTTCCTTCCGATCCCATAATAATGGCACATGGTTCGGTAAAATCCACATCGTAAAGATTTTGGTCTGTTTTTTCGGTAGCGGCAATTACTCTAATGCCCGAAGACTGCATATAAAAAACGGCGTCTTTGATATGATCAACTTTACAGATAGGAATTTTGAAAATCGCACCCGCACTGGTTTTAATGGTATCACCATTAACGGGAGCACCTCCTTTTTTCTGAATGATAATTCCTGAAACACCAGTACATTCGGCAGTACGGATAATGGCACCAAAATTACGAACATCGCTCAGTTGATCCAGTAACAGAAATAAAGGTGTTTTGCCAGATTCTAAAACGTTGGTCACTAATTCTTCCAATGGATAAAAGCTGATAGGTGCAATTTGTGCCACCACGCCTTGATGGTTTTTCTGGGTCAATCGGTTGAGCTTTTCAATAGGAACATAAGAAGAGTTTAAGCGTTCTTTGTGTAAAAGCTGCTCAAGTTCAGTAAATAATTCGCCGCGTAATCCTTTTTGTAAAAAGATTTTATCAATGTTTTCACCAGATTTAATAGCTTCAATGACCGCCCTGATTCCAAAAATAGTTGTTTCGTGTTCCATGGCAGCAAAGGTATAAATAAACCTTAATAGTTTCGTAAAGGTTTGTTCTAGAATATTTAATTTACTGTAGTATGATAATCTATCTGTTGATACTGGAATTATTCAGGTAAATGCGAATAATATTAACTGGAGATTTCTAGAGAGAGATACATGGGGAATTGCTGGTTTAAAACCTCGCCGTAAGACTGATGTGCATCTTAGAATTTGATAATTTGATAGCTTGGTTTTCTACACTTCCATTGCTGTAGTTTAATTTTAAAAGTCCTGCTTGAGTGAGGATTCCAAAGCCAAAACCAAAGCCAAGAAGTTTGCTTTTAATGTCTAGGATTTGGTTTTCGTAATATGCTACATCAAAAATGGAATTGACATATAGACTATTGGTCACTTTATAGCGGTATTCGGTGTTAAAAACGCCAAACAGATTTGCCGTTAGGCTATTTTCCTCAAAGCCTCTTATGGAATTGATGCCACCAAAACGAAACAATTCATTTTCCACAAAATTATCCGAATTTAAAACGGCAGCACTTACATTTCCATAAATACTATTCCGATGGTTGAGGTTAAAAATTTTGAATGTATTGAGATGAAACTTGGATTGTGATTGACTGCTGTTTTCCATAGAGCGTTTTCCTGTTCCAGCTGAAATGTCAAACATAAAGTTAACGGGAAATAGTGGATCATGAGATTGCTGCTCAAGATGGTTGTAATTTATGTTAAAAAATGTCGATTTAAGATCTTGGATGGATGTAATTGTGTTGTCTAGCAGATTGGTGGATGTGAGTGCATCAATGCCCAAAGCTATACCGTTTGATGGATTAATTTGAAAGTCTAATTTAGCAAACTGTGATGTGGTAACAAAAGAGCTGTCTTTTTTAAAAATATTTAAACCTAATTGTACGCCAATTGGTGAGCCAAATAGATAAGGTAATCTGGTTTTTACATCAAAGGTTTTTTGCGAGCTTTCATCACTTTTATAAAGCAGCCTGAACGATTCGCCATAATTTAGATTATTGATGAGGTTCAGGTTGAGGTATCCGTCAAATTCAATTTTACTGGTTTCGGTATTGGTGGCAAAACCTATAAATCCGTCGAAGGTATTGCTTTTTTGTTTTTCAAGATATAAATAGAGTAGCGTGGAATCTTTTGCAAAAAGGACTTCGGGATCTTTAATTTGGGAAGCAAATTGTAAATTCTCTAAAGTTCTGGTTTTTTGTTTGATTGCTTTTAGGTTAAAAGTTTGTTTTCTTTTAATTTTCAAGTAGCGCTTTATAAATGATGTGGGAAATTTTTCATAACCTTTCACAAGGATCGCATCAATGGTTCTTGGTCGATTTTTTTCAATTTTTAAATCGACATATAAAATTCCTTTCTCTTTTTTGATATTTGTGAGTTGCAATGATGAAAAGGGATCGCCAGCGTTTGAAATTTCTGAGTTTAATGTTTTAAGGGCAATTTCTAATTTGGGAACTTCAATTTCAAAATAATTTTCAGTAATGGTATTGGATATTATTTTCAGTAGGTTTTTGTCGAGACTAGCATCATAATGGATGATTGCCTTGGTATATTGCTGACCTAAATGGAAAACTGCAACAAATGAAGAGTCGTTAACCTTATTAAGCACCGTCAATTCACTTTCGATATAGCCCAAAATAGAAATATTTTTGGCAATAATTCTGGTTTCTTGCTCCAACGAATTGAAGTCGTTGAATTGCTGTTGATAATCTAAAGTTTTAAGAATATTGGTTTCTCCTTCATTTTGGCCTATGGCTGTCAGGTGCAGGGATTGGGCGAATAGACCTGAGAAAGAGATGTATCCGAAAAATAATAAAAAGAAGCTTATTTTTGAGGTCATTTGAAACTAAAACATCTCCAAAGCTAACAGAAAAATTTATCTAAAAATATCTACAGCAGTAAATAATTGACTAAAGATTTAAAAATTAATCACTTTACATTTGAAAAAAAAGAATTTATTTCTATCTTTGCACCCCTCAAAAGCGAGGAGTAAAACAAATTTATATAGAAATATATGCCAACAATTTCACAATTAGTACGAAAAGGAAGAGCCAAAATAACCAAGAAGAGTAAATCGGCTGCTTTAGATTCGTGTCCACAAAGACGTGGTGTGTGTACTCGTGTTTATACTACGACACCTAAAAAACCTAACTCAGCAATGCGTAAGGTGGCAAGGGTGCGTTTGACAAACGGAAACGAGGTTAACGCATACATCGGCGGTGAGGGTCACAACCTACAAGAGCACTCGATAGTATTGGTTAGAGGTGGAAGGGTAAAAGATTTGCCGGGAGTTAGATATCACATTGTACGTGGTGCCTTAGATACCGCAGGTGTTACAGGTAGAACGCAACGTCGATCTAAATACGGAACAAAACGCCCTAAGAAGTAAAAACAAGTTAGAGGTTAGGTGTTAACAGGTTGAAATAAATGCCTTTGACAGATAATCAATGACAAAAAACTCAAAAAGAAGACATGAGAAAAAGAGCAGCAAAAAAGAGACCGCTTTTACCAGATCCACGTTTTAACGATCAGTTAGTAACTCGTTTCGTTAATATGATGATGTGGGATGGGAAGAAGTCTGTAGCTTTTAAAGTATTCTACGATGCGATTGATATTGTAGAAGCAAAGAAAACAGACGAAGAAAAATCAGCTTTGGATACATGGAAAGATGCTTTATCTAACGTAATGCCTCACGTAGAAGTGCGGAGCCGTCGTGTTGGAGGTGCTACCTTCCAGATCCCAATGCAGATTCGTCCAGATCGTAAAGTATCAACCGCTATGAAATGGTTGATTACTTACTCAAGAAAAAGAAATGAAAAATCCATGCCGGCAAAACTTGCTGCTGAAATTTTAGCAGCTGCAAAAGAAGAAGGTGCTGCCGTTAAAAAGCGTATGGATACTCATAAAATGGCAGAAGCTAACAAAGCATTCTCGCACTTTAGATTCTAATACAATGGCAAGAGATTTAAAACTTACAAGAAATATAGGAATTGCAGCTCACATCGATGCTGGAAAAACAACAACTACAGAGCGTATTTTGTTTTATACCGGTGTTAACCATAAGTTAGGTGAAACTCACGAAGGATCATCAACAATGGACTGGATGGAACAAGAAGCGGAAAGAGGTATTACAATTACTTCGGCTGCAACTACTTGTGACTGGGTTTTTCCAAAAGAAAATGGAGAGCCAACAGAAGATGCGCAAAGTTATCACTTTAATATTATCGATACTCCAGGTCACGTGGACTTTACCGTAGAGGTAAACCGTTCATTACGTGTGCTTGATGGGTTGGTGTTCTTGTTTAGTGCAGTTGATGGTGTTGAGCCACAATCTGAAACTAACTGGAGATTAGCAGATAACTATAAAGTGCCAAGAATTGGATTTGTTAACAAAATGGACCGTCAAGGTGCTAACTTTTTAGAAGTTAACAAACAAGTTAAAGAAATGCTAGGGTCTAACGCCGTGCCAATTGTATTGCCTATAGGTGATGAGGCCGATTTTAAAGGTGTTGTTGACTTAGTAAGAAATAGAGCCATTGTTTGGCATGATGAGAACTTTGGTTCTACGTATGACGTAGTGCCTATTCCGGAAGAAATGAAGGAAGAAGTTCGTGAGTTCAGAGCTTTATTAATTGAGGAAGTAGCGAGTTACGACGAAAACTTATTAGAAAAGTTCATGGAAGATGAAAGTTCTATTACAGAAGAAGAAGTACACGCTGCGTTAAGAGCTGCTGTTATGGATATGGCTATTATACCTATGGTATGTGGGTCATCCTTCAAAAACAAAGGTGTTCAGTTTTTGTTGGATGCTGTTTGTCGTTATTTGCCATCTCCAATGGATAGGGATAGCGTTGTGGGGACAAACCCTGAGACAGGTGCTGAAGAAAGACGTAAGCCAGATGTTAAGGAGCCTTTCGCTGCTTTGGCATTTAAGATCGCTACCGATCCTTTCGTAGGTCGTTTAGCCTTCTTCCGTGTGTATTCTGGTCGTTTGGATGCTGGTTCGTATATATTAAACAGCCGTTCGGCTAAAAAAGAACGTATTTCTCGTATCTATCAAATGCACTCTAACAAACAAAATGCGTTAGATTATATTGAAGCTGGAGATATTGGGGCAGCAGTAGGATTTAAAGACATTAAGACAGGGGATACCATGTCTGATGAAAAACACCCTATCGTATTGGAATCTATGGAATTCCCGGATCCAGTTATCGGTATTGCTGTTGAGCCTAAAACTAAAGCTGACGTTGATAAATTGGGTATGGCTTTGTCTAAATTGGCAGAAGAAGATCCGACGTTTACAGCGCGTACAGATGAAGCTTCAGGACAGACAATTATTTCTGGAATGGGTGAGCTTCACTTAGATATTATTGTAGATCGTTTAAGACGTGAGTTTAAGGTTGAGGTTAACCAAGGTGCGCCTCAAGTTGAGTATAAAGAAGCTATTACACAGTCGGCAGAACACAGAGAGGTTTACAAGAAACAATCAGGTGGTCGTGGTAAATTCGCGGATATCGTATTTACATTGTCGCCTGCTGATGAAGGAAAAACTGGCTTAGAATTTATCTCAGAAATTAAAGGCGGTAACGTTCCTAAAGAGTTTATACCTTCTATTGAAAAAGGATTTAGATTGGCTATGGTCAATGGACCTTTGGCAGGCTACGAAGTAGACGCTATGAAAGTTACATTGACGGATGGTTCATACCACGATGTGGATTCTGACCAATTATCATTTGAGTTGGCTGCGAAAATCGGATTTAGAAATGCTGCTAAAGCTGCTAAAGCCGTTATCATGGAGCCTATCATGAAAATTGAAGTAATCACACCGGAAGAAAATATGGGTGATATTGTTGGTGATTTGAACCGAAGAAGAGGACAAGTAAATGACATGGGAGACAGAGCTGGAGCAAAAACAGTTAAAGCTACGGTGCCATTGTCAGAAATGTTTGGATATGTTACAACATTAAGAACATTGTCATCAGGTCGTGCAACATCAACTATGGAATTTTCACATTATGCCGAGACCCCTTCTAATATTTCTGAAGAAGTGATTAAAGCAGCTAAAGGCGTTGAAGCTTAAATTTTAAGAAAATGAGTCAAAAAATTAGAATAAAACTAAAATCTTACGATCACAGTTTAGTGGACAAATCTGCTGACAAGATTGTAAAAACAGTAAAAAGCACTGGAGCTGTAGTAACGGGACCAATTCCATTACCAACGCACAAGAAAATTTTCACTGTATTACGTTCTCCACACGTTAACAAGAAAGCTAGAGAGCAGTTCCAATTAAGTTCTTACAAAAGACTTTTGGATATTTATAGCTCTTCATCAAAAACAATTGATGCTTTGATGAAGCTTGAGTTACCAAGTGGTGTAGAAGTAGAGATTAAAGTATAATCCCATACCTGCGAAGGCAGGTGTCTCAAGGCCAAATGGCAATTGCTTCTTGACTGACAGACTCCCTCTTTTGCGAGGTACATGTCCTAAGCTGCGTGCGAAGGAAAAACGGTAAAAAATACATTCAGGGCTGAAGTATTTTTGGCCCTGAATTTTTTAAATACCATAGCGGTGTCGCCGGCGGCATTACGTACAACATTTAAGTAGTAGTTTAATAATAATCAATAAATAATAATTATGTCTGGGTTAATTGGAAAAAAAATCGGTATGACCAGCATCTTCGATGAAAATGGAAAAAACATTCCATGTACAGTTCTCGAGGTTGGTCCATGTATCGTTACCCAAGTCAGAACCGAAGAGGTTGACGGGTATAGTGCTCTTCAACTTGGTTTCGATGACAAGACAGAGAAAAGCGCCACAAAAGCTGAAGCAGGTCATGCTAAGAAAGCTGGTACTTCTGTTAAAAGAAAAGTCGTTGAATTCCGAGGATTTGAAGAAAGTTACAAATTAGGTGATACCATCACTGTAGATCACTTTATTGAAGGTGAATACGTTGATGTTACGGGTACATCTAAAGGAAAAGGATTCCAAGGGGTTGTAAAACGTCATGGATTTGCTGGTTCTGAAAGAACACACGGTCAACAAAGTATGTTGAGATCACCGGGTTCAGTAGGAGCAGCTTCTTATCCTGGTAGGATATTCAAAGGTATCAAGATGGGTGGCCGTATGGGCGGTGAAAGAGTGAATGTTGAAAATTTAAAAGTTTACAAAGTAGTTCCTGAAAAGAACTTACTTGTGGTTAAAGGTTGTGTTCCTGGCCATAAAAACTCTTATGTAATTATTCAGAAATAATGAAAGTAGCAGTTGTAGATATAAACGGAAAAAGCACAGGTAGAGAGGTTGAACTTTCTGCAGATGTGTTTGCTATTGAGCCTAATAACCATGCGGTTTACTTAGATGTTAAGCAATATCTTGCTAATCAACGTCAAGGTACGCATAAGGCTAAAGAAAGAGCTGAAGTGTCGGGAAGTACACGTAAGATCAAAAAACAAAAAGGAACTGGTACTGCTCGTGCAGGATCTATCAAGTCTGGTGTTTTTACAGGAGGTGGACGTATTTTTGGTCCAAGACCAAGAAACTACAGCTTCAAATTGAACAAAGGTCTTAAGCGTTTAGCACGTAAATCGGCCTTGACAATGAAAGCTAAAGACAATTCTATTGTGGTTATGGAAGACTTCAATTTTGATACTCCAAAAACCAAAAACTTCACTAACGTATTGAAAGCGTTGGGTGTTGAGAACAAAAAAACTTTGTTTGTGTTGGGCGGGTCAAATAATAATGTATATTTGTCCTCACGTAATTTAAAAAGTTCTGAAGTTGTAACAAATTCGGAATTAAGCACTTACAAAATTTTGAATGCAAATAAATTAGTCCTTCTTGAAAGTTCGATAGAAGGAATTGAATCGAATTTAAGTAAATAAGGAAACATGAGTATCTTAATTAAACCTATTATTACCGAAAAAGCAACTATGAATAGTGAGTTGAACAACTGTTATAGTTTCCAGGTAAATACGAAGGCGAACAAGGTTGAAATCAAAAAAGCGGTGGAAGCTGCTTATGGCGTTTCCGTTGAAAAAGTTCGTACTATAAATGTCCGTCCAGATAGAAGAACCCGTCACACTAAGACAGGTATTCAGCATGGTAAAACAAATGCTGTTAAAAAAGCAATTGTACAACTGGCGGAAGGTGAAACGATTGATTTATACACTAACATGTAATTAGACAAGAATGTCAGTAAGAAAATTAAAACCAATCACATCAGCGCAGCGATTTAGAGTAGTAAATGGGTTTGACGCCATTACTACTGACAAGCCGGAGAAGAGTTTACTCGCTCCGAACACGCGATCTGGTGGTAGAAACAGTCAGGGAAAAATGACCATGCGCCAAATTGGTGGAGGTCATAAAAGAAGATATCGTATTATCGATTTCAAACGTAACAAAGCGGGTATTCCTGCAGAGGTTGCATCTATCGAGTATGATCCTAACAGAACTGCGTTTATTGCGCTTTTGAACTATCAAGATGGTGAAAAGCGTTATATCATTGCCCAAGCGGGATTGCAAGTAGGACAGAAATTAGTTTCTGGTGCTGAAGGTGTTGCTCCTGAAATTGGAAATGCAATGGCTTTAAAATACATTCCACTAGGTACTATTATTTCATGTATTGAATTACGTCCTGGTCAAGGAGCTATCATGGCAAGAAGTGCTGGTGCGTTTGCCCAGCTTATGGCGAGAGATGGTAAGTTTGCTTCGGTGAAATTGCCTTCTGGTGAAACCCGTTTGATTCTTGTAGAATGTATGGCTACTATTGGAGCTGTGTCTAACCATGACCATCAATTGATTGTATCTGGTAAAGCAGGTAGAACAAGATGGTTAGGAAGACGACCAAGAGTACGACCTGTAGTTATGAACCCGATCGATCACCCAATGGGTGGTGGTGAAGGTAAAGCTTCAGGAGGTCATCCAAGATCAAGAAATGGTATTCCAGCTAAAGGTTATAGAACCCGAAGCAAGACCAAAGCAAGTAACAAGTATATTGTAGAACGTAGAAAGAAATAATTGATATAATATGGCACGTTCATTAAAAAAGGGACCTTACATCCATTATAAATTGAGTAAAAAAGTTGAAGAGAATGTGGCTTCAAACAAAAAAACGGTAATCAAAACATGGTCAAGAGCCTCAATGATTTCACCTGATTTTGTTGGACAAACAATTGCTGTTCACAATGGCCGTCAATTTGTACCAGTTTATATAACTGAGAATATGGTAGGGCACAAATTAGGAGAGTTTTCACCAACACGATCGTTTAGAGGTCACGCTGGTGCTAAAAATAAAGGTAAAAAATAAGTAGAGCTATGGGAAGTCGTAAAAAACAAATGGCAGACGCTATTAAGGAAGAAAAAAAGCACATTGCTTTTGCAAAGCTTAATAACTGTCCTACATCGCCTAGAAAAATGCGCTTAGTGGCGGATTTGGTTAGAGGACAAAAGGCAGAAATGGCTCTTAATATCTTAAGATTTAATCCAAAAGAGGCATCACGACGTTTAGAAAAGCTGGTACTGTCAGCGATTGCCAACTGGCAAGCCAAAAACGAGGATGCAAGTATTGAAGATGCAGAGTTGTACGTAAAAGAGATTCGAGTTGATGGTGGAGCAATGTTGAAAAGATTGCGTCCAGCACCACAAGGTCGTGCACACAGAATTAGAAAACGTTCCAACCACGTTACAGTGGTTATAGGAGCAAACAATAACACACAAGCTTAAATAGAGATATGGGACAAAAGACAAATCCGATCGGAAATCGTTTAGGAATTATCAGAGGATGGGAGTCTAACTGGTATGGTGGCAATGATTATGGAGATAAACTTGCTGAAGACGATAAGATTAGAAAATATGTTCACGCTCGTTTATCTAAAGCAAGTGTGTCAAGAGTAATTATTGAGCGTACGCTTAAACTTGTAACCGTTACTATCACTACGGCAAGACCTGGTATCATTATCGGGAAAGGTGGCCAAGAGGTAGACAAGTTGAAAGAAGAGCTTAAGAAAATTACAGATAAGGAAGTTCAACTGAACATCTTTGAGATCAAGAGACCAGAATTGGATGCGTTTTTAGTTGCATCTAGCGTTGCTCGTCAAATCGAGAATCGTATTTCTTACAGACGTGCCATCAAAATGGCAATTGCTGCAACAATGCGTATGAACGCAGAAGGAATCAAGATCCAGATTAGTGGTCGTTTGAACGGTGCTGAGATGGCGCGTTCTGAGCACTACAAAGAAGGAAGAATTCCATTATCTACTTTTAGAGCCGATATTGACTATGCTTTAGTTGAGGCACATACTACTTACGGTAGATTAGGTGTTAAAGTTTGGATCATGAAAGGTGAAGTTTATGGTAAAAGAGATCTTTCTCCGTTAGTTGGTTTATCCAAAAAACAAGGAGGCAAATCAGGATCTGAAGCGCCAAAACGAGGTGGGAACGCTAATAAGTCCCGTCGTAGAAAGTAATTTTTAAAGTAAAAGAAAAATGTTACAACCTAGAAAGACAAAATTCCGTAAGCAGCATAAAGGCCGCATGAAAGGAAATAGCGGTAGAGGACATGAACTTTCAAATGGAACGTTCGGTATTAAATCGGTACACGAAACGGGCATGTTTTTAACATCTCGTCAAATTGAAGCAGCTCGTATTGCAGCTACACGTTATATGAAAAGAGAAGGGCAACTTTGGATTAAAATATTTCCGGACAAGCCTATTACCAAAAAACCTCTTGAAGTGCGTATGGGTAAAGGTAAAGGTGCTGTAGAATATTGGGTGGCAAGAGTTAGGCCAGGTAGAGTGATGTTTGAAGTAGGAGGCGTGCCATTGGACGTTGCAAAAGAAGCATTACGTTTGGCAGCTCAAAAGTTACCTGTTAAAACAAAATTCTTAATCGCTAGAGATTACGGAGCTTAATATAATTGATATTATGAAGCAATCAGAAATTAAACAGCTTTCTACAGCTGAATTACAAGAAAAGTTAGGTGAAACTAAAAAGAGTTATGCTGAGCTGAACATGGCACATGCTATTTCTCCATTAGAAAATCCAATTCAATTGCGCAACGTAAGACGTTCAGTAGCAAGAATTGCAACCGAATTAACTAAAAGAGAACTACAATAATTTGTATTCCCGCGGAAAGATGGAAAAAAGAAACTTAAGAAAAGAACGTATAGGAGTAGTAACTAGTAACAAAATGATGAAATCCATCGTTGTTGCAGAAGTTAAGAAAGTAAAGCATCCTATGTATGGAAAATTCGTGTTGAAAACGAAAAAATACGTTGCCCACGACGAAACAAATGACTGTAACATTGGAGATACTGTAAGGATTATGGAAACACGACCTTTATCAAAATCTAAATGTTGGAGATTGGTAGAAATAATTGAAAGAGCGAAATAATTATGTTACAACAAGAATCAAGATTAAAAGTAGCTGATAACACAGGAGCAAAAGAAGTTTTGACCATTCGTGTTTTAGGTGGTACCAATAGAAGATATGCTTCTTTAGGAGATAAGATTGTTGTTTCTGTTAAAGATGCAACGCCTAACGGTAGCGTGAAAAAAGGAGCTGTTTCTACAGCTGTTGTTGTACGTACCAAGAAAGAGGTAAGACGTCCTGATGGATCTTATATCAGATTTGATGATAACGCTTGCGTGCTTTTAAACCCGCAAGGTGAAATGAGAGGCACACGTGTTTTTGGACCAGTAGCAAGAGAACTTCGTGATAAACAATTCATGAAAATTGTATCATTAGCACCTGAAGTGTTGTAAAACCAGATAAAGATGACAACAAAATTTAAAATTAAATCGGGAGATACAGTACAAATTATTGCCGGAGACCATAAAGGTGTTGAAGGTAAAGTTGTAAAGGTCTTAAAAGAAAAAAACAAAGTGATCGTTGAAGGCGTGAACATGGTTAAGAAACATACGAAGCCAAGTGCACAAAGTCCTCAAGGTGGCATTGTTGAGAAAGAAGCACCGATCCATATTTCCAACGTTTCTCTTTTGAACAAAAAAGGCGAAACTACAAGAGTCGGATATAGAATGGAAGGTGATAAAAAAGTGAGATTTTCTAAAAAATCAAATGAAGTAATTTAGTTATGGCCTATATTCCAAGATTAAAACAAGAGTACCAGGACAAAGTTGTTTCTGCTCTTACAGAAGAATTCGGATATAAAAACGTAATGCAAGTACCTAAACTTAAAAAGATAGTGATATCTAAAGGTGTAGGTGCAGCGGTTGCGGATAAAAAATTGGTGGATCATGCTGTGGAAGAATTGACCAAAATTTCTGGTCAGAAAGCTGTTCCAACACTTTCCAAAAAGGATATCGCATCGTTTAAATTACGTAAAGGGATGCCGGTAGGTGCCAGAGTAACTTTGCGCGGTGAGCAAATGTATGAGTTTTTGGACCGCTTGGTCACAGCAGCTTTACCACGTGTAAGAGACTTTAACGGTATCAAAGCAACAGGTTTTGACGGTAGAGGTAATTATAACCTTGGTGTTACTGAGCAAATTATATTCCCTGAAATAGATATTGATAAAATCAACAATATTTCTGGAATGGATATTACCTTTGTAACTTCTGCTGACACAGATAAAGAAGCAAAATCGCTATTAACAGAATTAGGTTTACCTTTTCAAAAGAATTAAGATATGGCTAAAGAATCAATGAAAGCCCGTGAGGTGAAAAGACAAAGAATTGTAGATAAGTATGCTGAAAAACGTAAAGCTTTGAAAGAAGCTGGCGATTATGAAGCACTACAAAAGCTACCAAGAAATGCATCACCTGTACGTTTGCATAACCGTTGTAAATTGACCGGAAGACCAAGAGGGTACATTCGTACTTTCGGAATTTCTCGTGTTACATTCCGTGAAATGGCAAACCAAGGGTTGATACCAGGTGTAAGAAAAGCAAGCTGGTAATAAAGAGTATAAACTGGACATAGGTTTGGGGAGAACCAAAAACCACGTCCGCAATTTAATATAAATGAATACAGATCCAATCGCAGATTATCTAACTAGAATTAGAAATGCAGTAAAAGCCAACCATCGTGTTGTTGAAATTCCTGCATCAAATCTGAAAAAAGAAATTACTAAAATATTATTCGATCAAGGATATATTTTAAGTTACAAGTTTGATGACTCTACCGTACAGGGTTCTATTAAAATAGCACTTAAGTACAACAAAGAAACCAAAGAACCGGTGATCAGAGAAATTCAAAGAATCAGTAAACCAGGTTTACGTAAATACGCAGGCTCGCAAGAAATGCCAAGAATCCTTAACGGACTTGGGATTGCCATCGTTTCAACTTCTTATGGAGTGATGACAGGAAAGCAAGCGCAGAATAAAAAAGTTGGTGGTGAATTATTATGCTACGTTTACTAAAAAAGGGAAAATATGTCAAGAATAGGAAATAATCCAGTAGCAATCCCTCAAGGGGTTACCATAGACGTCAAAGACAATGTAGTTACCGTTAAAGGTAAATTAGGTGAATTGAGCCAAACGTTCTCAAACGTTGAAATTACTGTTGAAGATGGACAAGTGTTAGTGGCACGCCCATCAGATAGTAAAGAAGCAAGAACTAACCATGGTCTATACCGATCATTGGTAAGAAATATGGTCCTCGGAGTTTCTGAAGGTTGGACCAAACAATTGGAATTGGTAGGAGTAGGTTATAGAGCGACAAACCAAGGTCAGAGATTAGATTTGGCTTTAGGTTTTTCCCATAATATTGTTTTGGAAGTAGCACCTGAAGTAAAGGTGGAAACAATCTCTGAAAAAGGAAAAAATCCAATCGTTAAGTTAACTTCCCATGACAAACAACTGGTAGGTCAGGTTGCTGCGAAAATCCGTAGCTACAGAAAACCAGAGCCTTACAAAGGAAAAGGAATTAAGTTTGTAGGAGAAGAATTAAGAAGAAAAGCAGGTAAATCAGCATAATCGTTTAATTATGGCATTGACAAAAAATCAAAGAAGATTAAGAATTAAAAACAGAATTCGTAAGGTAGTTTCTGGAACAGAAGCAAGACCACGATTGGCTGTGTTTAGAAGCAATAAAGAAATTTATGCTCAAATAATAGACGATGTAACTGGTAATACTATTAGTGCTGCATCTTCAAGAGATAAAGACATTAGTTCAGCGAAAGGAACCAAGATGGAAATTGCCAACCTAGTTGGTAAAGCCCTTGGCGAAAAAGCATTGAAAGCTGGTGTTGAAACTATTGCTTTTGATAGAGGAGGATATCTATATCACGGAAGAGTAAAATCATTGGCAGAAGGTGCTAGAGAAGCAGGACTAAAATTTTAAGACATTATGTATCAAAAATATAAAAACGTAGAACTAGTAAAACCAAGTGGTTTAGATCTTAAAGATCACCTAATTGGTGTGCAAAGAGTTACTAAAGTTACTAAGGGAGGTAGAGCTTTTGGTTTTTCAGCCATTGTTGTGGTTGGAGATGAAGCTGGTGTAGTAGGACATGGTTTAGGCAAATCTAAAGATGTGGCCACCGCTATTGCAAAAGGTATTGAAGATGCCAAGAAAAACTTAGTGAGAATTCCGATTTTCAAAAAAACATTACCTCACGAACAAAAAGGTAAATACGGTGGTGCTCGTGTAAATATAATTCCTGCTTGTGAAGGTACGGGAGTTATTGCCGGTGGTGCTGTAAGAACTGTTTTGGAGGCTGTTGGAGTGCATGATGTACTTTCAAAATCTCAAGGATCATCAAACCCTCATAACGTTGTAAAAGCAACTTTTGATGCGTTGTTGAACCTTAGAGATCCAGGCACTGTAGCTAGAGATAGAGGAATTTCACTTGAAAAAGTATTTAACGGTTAATCAATACAATAATGGCAAAGATTAAAGTAAAAAAAGTAAAAAGTGCTATCAACCGTACGCTGAGACAGAAGCGAATTTTAGAATCTTTAGGATTGCATAAAATGAATCAGGTTGTTGAGCATGATGACACGCCAAGTATCCTTGGAATGATTAATAAAGTTCAACATTTAGTTTCTGTAGAAGAGACAAAATAATACAGCATAAGAATGGATTTAAGTAATTTAAAACCGGCTGAAGGGTCAGTTAAAAATCAAGGTAAAAGAGTAGGTAGAGGACAAGGTTCTGGTAAAGGTGGTACTGCAACACGCGGTCACAAAGGTGCCAAATCCCGTTCAGGTTACTCTAAGAAAATAGGTTTTGAAGGAGGGCAAATGCCACTTCAGAGACGTGTGCCTAAATTTGGATTTAATAATATCAACCGTGTAGAATATCAAGGTGTGAACTTGGATAAGTTACAAGCGTTGGTAGATGATAAGATCATTACAGATACTGTTGATTTGAATGATCTACTTGAACTAGGTATTGTTCACAAGAATGATCTTGTTAAAATCTTGGGTCGTGGTGAACTGAAATCAAAATTGAAGGTAACTGCTCATAAATTTACTGCTTCAGCAAAAGCTGCTATTGAAGCTGCAGGAGGAGAAGCTGTAACTTTATAAGACCATTTAGAGGATGAAATTTATAGAGACTTTAAAAAATGTTTGGAAAATAACAGAACTAAAAGATAGAATCATGCTTACGCTTGGTCTTCTTTTAGTTTATCGTTTTGGTGCTCAAGTCGTTTTACCAGGTATCGATGCAAGTCAGTTAGGTGCTTTGGCCGATAGTACGGACCAAGGTATTTTAGGACTTCTTAATGCGTTTACCGGTGGAGCCTTTGCTAATGCTTCGGTATTTGCATTGGGGATCATGCCTTACATTTCGGCGTCAATTGTAGTTCAGTTAATGGGAATTGCCATACCATATCTTCAAAAATTACAGAAGGATGGTGCCAGTGGCCAAAAGAAAATAACACAAATTACACGATGGTTGACTATTGGTATCTGTTTGGTTCAAGCTCCTGGATATTTAGCCAGTTTACCTGCGTTAGGCATTCCTTCAAGTGCATTTTTATTGGGCACAGGGACTATGTTTTACGTGTCGTCAGTAATTATATTGATTACCGGTTGTGTTTTTGCAATGTGGCTTGGTGAGAAAATTACTGATAAAGGTATCGGTAACGGTATTTCCTTATTGATTATGGTTGGTATTATTGCTAGAATGCCAGAATCATTTCTTCAAAACTTTGCTTCAAGAATGGAAGGAAGTGGTGGGTTAATGATGATTTTAATCGAATTGGTAATTTGGTTTGTGATCATCCTATTGTCAATCATGTTGGTTATGGCTGTTCGTAAAATAGCAGTTCAATATGCACGTCGTACCGCTTCTGGTGGTTATGAGAAAAACGTATTTGGATCTCGACAGTTTTTACCTTTAAAATTGAACGCATCTGGAGTTATGCCAATTATCTTTGCACAAGCCATTATGTTTGTACCTACTTTAATTGGTAAAGGATTGGGTGACGGTGCTGTTGGACAATGGTTACAATCTAATTTCTCCGATATATTTGGTTTGTGGTACAATGTTGTATTTGCGTTATTGATTATCGTTTTTACGTATTTCTATACAGCCATTACGGTGCCAACCAATAAAATGGCAGATGATCTAAAACGTAGCGGTGGTTTTATTCCAGGCATTAGGCCAGGAACCGAAACTTCAGAATACTTAGATAAGATAATGTCACAAATAACCTTACCTGGTTCTATCTTTTTAGCACTTATTGCTGTGTTCCCAGCAATTGTAGTTAAGTTGATGGGGGTTCAGCAAGGATGGGCATTGTTTTTTGGAGGTACGTCCTTATTGATTATGGTTGGTGTTGCAATAGATACTATGCAGCAGGTCAATTCGTACTTGTTGAACAAGCACTACGATGGTTTGATGAAAACCGGGAAAAACAGAAAAGCTATAGCTTAACTTTAGGATAGTGGTTAGAGGTTAGTGGCTCTAATTATGTAAAAGGAAAGACTACCATCTATCTACTAATAACTAAAAATAATAAAATGGCAAAACAATCAGCAATAGAACAAGACGGATCAATCATAGAAGCATTATCTAATGCTATGTTCCGTGTTGAACTTGAAAATGGACACGTTGTAACTGCGCATATCTCTGGTAAGATGCGTATGCACTATATCAAATTGTTACCAGGGGACAAAGTAAAATTGGAAATGAGCCCTTATGATCTATCTAAGGCTCGCATAACTTATAGGTATTAATAATATAAACAGATGAAAGTAAGAGCATCAGTTAAAAAACGAAGCGCAGACTGTAAACTAGTGCGCAGAAAAGGTAGACTTTATGTCATTAACAAAAAGAATCCTAGATTCAAACAAAGACAAGGATAATTATGGCAAGAATTGCAGGTGTTGATATACCAAAACAGAAAAGAGGAGTCGTTTCCTTAACTTACATCTACGGGATAGGTGCAAGCAGAGCAAAAGCAATTTTAGCACAAGCTAAAGTTGATGAAAACACAAAAGTTCAAGATTGGACAGATGACGAAATAAGTGGTATTCGTGAGGCTGTTGGTGCTTTTACTATTGAGGGAGAATTGCGTTCAGAAATTCAAATAAACATCAAACGTTTGATGGATATTGGATGTTACAGAGGTATCCGTCATAGGGCAGGTCTTCCATTAAGAGGTCAGCGTACCAAAAACAATTCGAGAACTCGAAAAGGTAGAAGAAAAACTGTTGCTAACAAGAAAAAAGTAACTAAATAATAACAAGACATTAGTCATTAGTGATTAGAGCGTTAGATGAATCTGCCTGAAATGTAAAAGTCTAGGATTCTAACAACTAAAAGCTAACAACTAGAAACTAAAAATTATGGCAAAGTCAAGTACAAAAGTTAAAAAACGTAAAGTTATTGTTGAAGCTACTGGAGAGGCACATATTGCAGCTTCATTCAACAATATCATTATTTCTTTGACAAACAAAAAAGGTGATGTGGTTTCTTGGTCATCAGCAGGAAAAATGGGCTTTAGAGGCTCTAAAAAGAACACTCCTTATGCTGCTCAAGTAGCTGCTGAGGATGCTGCTGCTGTTGCTAAAGAAGCAGGGTTGAAAAAGGTAAAAGTGTTTGTTAAAGGACCTGGTAACGGTAGAGAATCTGCTATCCGTTCCATCCACAATGCTGGGATTGAAGTAACAGAAATCGTTGATATTACTCCACTGCCGCACAACGGTTGTCGTCCTCCAAAACGTAGACGTGTATAATTTATAATATGTATTTAATTAATATCAATCATTTTATATGGTTGATATTAATTTTTTATATGTAAATTTGCAAACTGAAAAAAAATATTAACAAGTATTAAAAACGAGAGATCAACGTTTGTCGAAGGATAGATTAAGACCTTAATTCACAAACACTCTCAAAATCAAATTTTAAAATGGCAAGATATACTGGTCCTAAAACTAAAATAGCACGTCGCTTTGGTGAAGCTATTTTCGGAGATGACAAAGCTTTCGAGAAAAGAAACTATCCTCCTGGTCAACACGGTGCAAACAAACGTCGTGGAAAAAAATCTGAATACTCTATTCAATTGATGGAGAAACAAAAAGCTAAATATACCTATGGTATTTTAGAAAAGCAATTCAGAAACATGTTCAAAAGAGCAACTGCTGCAGCTGGTATTACTGGTGAAGTGTTGCTACAATTGTGTGAGTCGCGTTTAGATAACGTGGTTTATAGAATGGGATTGTCGCCATCTCGTAGTGGTGCACGTCAATTGGTTTCACACAGACACGTTACCGTTAATGGTGATATCGTTAACATCCCTTCTTATCAATTAAAAGCTGGTGATGTTGTTGCCATTAGAGAAAAATCTAAATCTCTTGAAATTATTCAAAATTCATTGTCTAACTCAACACATGTTTATGAGTGGATAACTTGGAATAATGAAACTAAAGAAGGAACATTTGTTTCTGTTCCTGCAAGAGTCCAAATTCCAGAAAATATCAACGAACAATTTATCGTTGAATTATATTCTAAATAATAACCTGATACAAAACACAAATATGGCAATATTAAATTTTCAAAAGCCCGACAAAGTGATTATGATTGATTCAACTCCTTTTGAAGGGAAGTTTGAATTCAGACCTCTAGAGCCTGGCTATGGATTGACTGTAGGTAATGCTTTAAGAAGAGTTTTGTTGTCTTCTTTGGAAGGTTTTGCGATTACATCTGTAAGAATTGAAGGTGTAGATCATGAGTTTTCTACAATTGCTGGTGTAGTTGAAGATGTTACTGAAATTGTATTAAACTTAAAACAAGTTAACTTTAAGCGTCAAATTGACGAAATTGATAACGAAACTGTTACAATTTCTATTTCAGGACAAGAACAAATTACAGCCGGTGATTTCCAGAAATTTATTTCTGGATTTGAAGTGCTTAATAAAGATCTGGTTATCTGTAATTTGGACCCTAAGGTGAGCATCAACATGGAGTTGACCATTGAAAAAGGTAGAGGATACGTTCCAGCAGAAGAAAATAAAAAAGCATCTGCACCAATCGGAACTATCTTTACAGATTCAATTTTTACACCAATCAGAAATGTTAAGTACGGTATTGAAAACTTCCGTGTTGAACAAAAAACAGACTACGAAAAACTAGTTTTTGAAATCATCACTGACGGTTCGATCAACCCAAAAGATGCACTGACAGAAGCTGCTAAGATTTTAATCCACCACTTCATGTTATTCTCCGATGAACGTATCACGTTAGAAGCAGATGAAATTGCTCAGACTGAAACTTATGATGAAGAGTCACTTCACATGAGACAACTATTGAAAACCAAATTGGTTGATTTAGATCTTTCAGTGCGTGCGCTTAACTGTTTGAAAGCTGCCGAAGTTGATACTTTAGGAGATTTGGTAGCCTATAACAAAAATGATTTGATGAAATTCAGAAACTTCGGTAAAAAATCCCTAACTGAGCTTGAAGAGCTTGTAGGTGTTAAAGGCCTTAGCTTCGGAATGGATTTAAGCAAGTACAAATTAGATAAAGACTAGAAAATACTAGATTGTAGATTTACAATTGATGATTTCTGATTTTTTCAAAATAAACTATTATTAACGACTCATAGTTTGCTCTCCGGACGGATATGAAGCAAGATGATGTCAAATTCAAAATGTCATGAGACACGGAAAGAAATTTAACCATTTAAGTCGTAAAACGGCACACAGAAAATCAATGTTGGCTAATATGGCTTGTTCTTTAATTGAGCACAAGCGCATCAACACAACGGTTGCTAAAGCCAAAGCTTTACAACAATTTGTTGAGCCAATGATTACAAAGTCTAAAGAAGACACGACGCACAACAGACGTATTGTTTATAGCCGTTTGAGACAAAAAGAAGTGGTAGCTGAATTGTTCAGAGATGTTGCACCAAAAGTAGGCGATCGTCCAGGAGGATACACACGTATCATCAAATTAGGAAATCGTTTGGGTGATAATGCTGATATGGCAATGATCGAATTGGTAGATTACAACGAAATCTACAATGCCGATAAGCAACCTAAAAAGAAAACTACTCGTAGAGGTCGTTCTAAAAAATCGGATGCTGTTGTTGATACAACTGCCGCCGCTGCTACAACTGCTCCAGTTGTTGATAAAAAAGCAACCAACGAAGAGGAAGAATAAATGGGTAATCATTTATAATATAAAAAAGGATATACGTTTTAGTTTATCCTTTTTTTTATGCAATTTTGCAAAACTTTTAACCCTGTCTTGACCAATAAGCTTTCTAAAACGACCTGACCTGCAAGGTTTCAAAAACCTTGTAGGTCTAAAATTGTCTGAATGCTTGTAGGTCTAACAGAGCTAAAACAATTACAACTAAACCAGTAATATTTATTATTTTGAAATATACTAATAGACATAAAGCCATCATTCTTCTTGCAGATGGCACCATTTTTCATGGTAAATCAATCGGAAAGCAAGGCTCCGCATTTGGAGAAGTTTGCTTCAATACCGGTGCCACCGGCTATCAGGAGGTCATTACGGATCCTTCATATTTTGGACAGTTAATGGTGGCTACCAATGCACATTTGGGAAGTTATGGTGTTAAGGACGATGAAGTAGAATCTGATACTATTCAAATCGCAGGATTGGTCTGTAAGAATTTTAGCTATAATTATTCGCGACCCGGAGCTGATGGTTCGTTGGAGGAATTCTTCAATAAATTTAATCTACTTGCCATTTCAGATGTGGATACCCGTGCATTAGTGAGCTATATTCGTGATCATGGCGCTATGAATGCAGTCATTTCTACAGAAGTTGATAATATTGAAGGATTAAAAAAGCAATTAGCAGAAGTTCCAAAAATGAAAGGCTTGGAATTGGCATCAAAAGTGAGCACAAAAGAACCTTATTTCGTTGGAGATGAAAATGCTACCTATCGTGTTGCTGCTTTAGATTTGGGAATCAAAAGGAATATTCTCCGCAATTTGGCAAATAAAGATGTCTATATTAAAGTATTTCCATACAATGCCACTTTTGATGAAATGAATGCTTTTAAACCCGACGGATTTTTTCTTTCAAATGGCCCTGGAGATCCAGAACCGTTAAAAGATGTGATTAGTTTAACACAAGAGATCATCAAACGCAATTTGCCACTTTTTGGAATTTGTCTTGGTCATCAAATTATTGGTTTGGCCAATGGCATTTCAACCTATAAAATGAATAATGGGCACAGAGGTATCAATCATCCTGTGAAGAATTTGATTACTGGTAAAGGAGAGATCACTTCTCAAAATCATGGTTTTGCACTCAATAGAGAGGAAACAGAAAACCATCCAGATATTGAAATTACACATGTCCATCTCAATGATAATACCGTTGCTGGTCTGCGTATGAAATCAAAAAATGTGTTTTCAGTACAATACCATCCTGAATCAAGTCCGGGACCGCATGATGCGTCTTACTTATTTGATCAGTTTATAGAAAATATCAAAAACAAATAGTGCTAAAACCTCAAAAAAACAATGTCTTTTTTGAGGTTTTCTTATAGCGCAAACATTATCGCTGCTTTAAAATGTAATTCCGAAAGCCAATACGAGTTTAGCGGAAGTATTTTGTAAATTAGCATAAAGATGAAGGTGTTTTTAAGAGCAATCTTTATTACTTCACCCGAAAAAAACAGAAATTAACATATAAATAATATAACAATGAGTATCATCATTAACATTCATGCAAGACAAATTTTTGATTCACGTGGTAATCCAACTGTTGAAGTAGATGTCATTACCGAAAACGGTGTTATGGGACGCGCTGCGGTGCCTTCTGGAGCTTCAACCGGAGAACATGAAGCTGTAGAGCTTAGAGATGGTGGAAAAGCATTAATGGGTAAAGGTGTGCTTAATGCCGTAGAAAATGTCAATACCATCATTGCCCAAGCACTTTTGGGAACTTCAATATTTGAGCAAAATAAAATAGACCAACTCATGATTGATTTGGACGGTACGCCAAACAAATCAAAACTTGGCGCCAATGCTATTTTAGGAGTTTCATTAGCGGTAGCAAAAGCTGCAGCCAATGAGTTGGGCATGCCGTTGTACAGATATGTGGGTGGTGTTTCGGCCAACACGCTTCCAGTGCCGATGATGAATATTATCAACGGCGGTTCACATTCTGATGCGCCTATTGCATTTCAAGAATTTATGATTATGCCGGTTAAGGCAAAGAATTTTACGCATGCCATGCAAATGGGAACAGAAATTTTTCACCATTTAAAAAATGTATTGCACGATAGAGGTTTAAGTACCGCTGTAGGTGATGAAGGTGGATTTGCACCAACGCTTGAAGGCGGAACGGAAGATGCTTTGGATACCATTAAAAAAGCAGTTGAAAAAGCTGGTTATACTTTAGGCGATGATGTGATGATTGCTTTAGATTGTGCTGCAGCAGAATTTTATGTGGACGGAAAATACGATTACACCAAGTTTGAAGGTGCTTCTGGGAAAGTAAGAACAAGTGCCGAGCAAGCCGATTATTTGGCAGAATTGACAGCAAAATACCCTATTATTTCTATTGAAGATGGTATGGACGAAAACGATTGGGAAGGTTGGAAATATCTGACCGAAAAAATTGGTAACAAAGTTCAATTGGTAGGCGACGATTTGTTTGTGACCAATGTAGAACGTTTGTCAAGAGGTATTGAAAACGGAATTGCCAATTCAATTTTGATCAAAGTGAACCAAATTGGGACGTTGACCGAAACTATTGCTGCTGTAAATATGGCGCATAATGCGGGTTATACCTCAGTGATGTCACACAGATCTGGAGAAACTGAAGATTATACCATTGCCGATTTGGCGGTGGCTTTAAACTGCGGACAGATCAAAACAGGCTCGGCATCACGAAGCGATCGTATGTCAAAATACAACCAATTGTTGCGCATTGAGGAGGAATTGGATAATGTGGCTTATTTTCCTGGAGTGAATGCTTTTAAGGTAAAGTAAAAAGTGATTTGATATTTAACGATACGCAAACGTACACAATTAAGTACTTTTGCGTATCTTTGTTTTATGGAAACAGTAAATTATACAGAGTTTCGTTCCAATCTAAAGCATTGGTTTGATAAGGTGATTAATGATGTGAGTGACATCGTTATCAAACGAAAAAACGGAAAGGACCTTGTTCTAATTTCTTTGGACGAGTACAATTCTTTAAAAGAAACGACCTATTTGATGACAGGTAAAAACAGAGATGTACTGTTGGAATCCATTAAGGAATTGGAAGCTGGAAACGGTGTTCATAACAAGTTGATTGAATAGATGCAATTAATTTGGTCCTCTTCTTCTTGGGAAGATTATTTGTATTGGCAGAAAGTGGATAGGAAAATTCTGAAACGCATCAACGAACTGATAAAAAGTTGCAGTAGAACACCTTTTGAAGGTATTGGAAAACCAGAAGCCTTAAAAGGCGGTTTGCAAGGTTATTGGTCGAGGCGAATTACATCAGAACATAGATTGGTATATAAATACGAAAATCATTCCTTATTGATTGCCGCTTGTCGTTATCATTACGAAAAATAAGAAAGCTTCAGCATCACGAAGTGACCGTATGTCAAAATACAACCAATTGTTGCGTATTGAGGAAGAATTGGACCATGTGGCTTATTTTCCTGGAGTGAATGCTTTTAAGGTAGAAAAGTAAGCTTAAAAATTTAATATTTAAAAACCCAAGTGTTCTGCATTTGGGTTTTTTTTGTGTCTAATTTTAATGTTATTGAAATATGGCATTAAATACCTTGTGATTTTTCTGATGATTTCAATGGATAAAATCCTACTTTGGTCTTTTGATAAAAAGTAAACTTTGTAAATCTAATAATCTTCGCATGAAAAAATTGCTTATAATACTGTCATTAAGCTTTCAAGTTTTATTTTCCTTTTCGCAAGCGGTTGAAAATAAAGGACAGGATATGGTCATCAAAAATATTTCTGTCATTACTATGACTTCTGAAACTATACTTAAAAATCAAGATGTTGTTATAAAAAATGGTAAAATAAGTTCCATTTCCACTAGTAAAAAATCTAACTATAAAGATATGTTGGTCATTGATGGCAAAGGTAAATACATCATGCCTTCACTTGCAGATGCCCATGTACATTTTCCTGAAAATGACACTGAAATGGAGCGAATGATGGCATTTTATCTAATTAATGGGGTTACAAAATTACGTTCTTTGCGTGGCGATTGGAAACATTTAGATTGGCGTAATACCTATAACAATAAAAACGCGATGTATCCAAAACTATATCTTTCACCACCGCCAATAAGTCGCCAACATGATTTTACCGCAGCAGAAATAGAAGATTATGTAAAAACCTCAAAAGAAAGCGGTTTTGATTTTATTAAAATCCTAAGCATAAAAGATCAAGCCACTTTTATGGGATTTGATGAATTAAGCAAAAAGTATGAGTTGCCAATCGCTGGACACTTTCCTGCTAATGTGCCTGATGAACTCATTTTTAATTCAAATTATACCTCTTTTGAGCATTTAGGTGGTTTAAGTGGATATCCTAATAGTTTGGAAGATAGATTGCAACACATCAAAGAAACCAATACATTTATTTGCCCAAC
>NZ_DATJCY010000035.1:0-2996 GCF_035577925.1 Gelidibacter sp.
GGCCGGATGGGAGCCAGAACTAACTGCGTATAAAAACATGCGCTTGAAGTATTTGTTATATCCGTAATAGTCGATAAGTTTTTTGGATGATTACCATCTGGATTATGTACTGCGCATGGCCGATGCTGATCCGTTGATAGCAGTGTGTCTTTATCGAAGTCTAGAAGTGAGTGCGTTGCCGTTAATTATTTGCTTAAAAAAACAGTCGGACCTATATGGGTCCGACTGTCTGTAATTTTGTGATGTAAGGATTTTAAATATTCTTGTTAATTACAAGCCAATAAAAGTAAATGGAGTAGCCGTGGTAAACTGCTTTGATGTTTCTCCGGCATAGGTTTCATTTTTACTTACACTCAATTTTTTCGTTCCGGAGTTTTTACTAAAGTCGATTTTTTTTAGATCTACCCAAAACGTATTTGGTGTTTTGACAGTTTCAAAGTAGTAAACTAGATTTTTTTGGTCAGCTACTGATCTCCATCTTGTAGAAGAGATGTTGGGCTCTGTTTCTGATGAGATCCCGTAAGGAACAGAACAATTGCGGATTACACTGAACACACTGGCAACGGAAGTTCTAACATCGGTTGTTTGAGGTATAGCATTGATATAATAGGAGGCTCTGACATATCTGTCTGCGGCTCTATTGGTTCCAGGCAACATCGTTGTGCCCGGGATGCCGTCCCAGTATTGATTTATAGCCAATTGTTGTTCAAATAGAGGTGAATTGGTCATTACAGTGTATGATGGATCGTGATGGATTTTCAATTTTCCTCCGACATATTCAAAAATAGCATTATCACCAGTGGCATCTGAAATAGAAAGATGTAGCGTAGTGAATTTTTCAGTTCCTGGGATAAAATCAGAGACAATAACGAATTTTTCTTTTTCCAATTCGGACACGGCTTCTTTAACGGTGGCATAATTATCCAAAACATACTGCGCCCACGCTGCGATGGTAATTCCTGGTTTGGATCCTTTAGGGTCAAAATCTGGGTATTGGCTCTCTACTAGCCATAGTACGTTTGCAACTAGTCCTTTTTCATTTATGCCGTCGGTTGTTGCAATATCCCAGGCACTGGTGATCACACTGCCATACTTTGAGGTCCATTTAACCGAGTTTTGACCTACATTGCCAAATCTTTCCAATCCTCTGGGAAAGACCCAGATATTAGCATCAATTTCATCTTTCCAATCCATTGATCGTGCTGTAATTATGGTGTTGTCTGGGCCTTTATAGACTACCCGTGTACAGGCGTCAACTTTTTGACCCATGGCACATAAAATTATAGTGCTAAATAGTGCTGCAAATTTAAGAAAACGGTGCTTTTTCATATCAATAACGTTTTTATGATAAAATTAGTTTTGTAATGTAAAAGTAGGTAAAACTCGTTGTTTATTTTGATGTTATTTACTTTTCTATCTAAATATAGATTTGTTGATGTAATGTACGGTTGTCAATATGATTATTTTAGATATTATTCTAGTTTTAAATCTTTTAGAAACTATTTGTCAAACTCCCTTTTTTTTACCTTCGTTGTACTAGGATAAATTTATTTCTGCTTTTTTATTTTTCAAACTCCCCGTCCAAACTTCGTATGTCCACCCCTCTTTGACTAAAGAGGGGAATTGGGAGCTGGATTGTGAGTTTTTATTAGATTTTGTGATTTTATAACTAGCCTTGATTTTTGGTTAGCTTGAATTTGTGGTTTTTCATGTTATTTGATTGGGTGGCGTAAAACCATCTCAATTATAGAGTAGAGTTGGGAGAAGTGCCAAGTTGTGTAACATTATGAAAACTCATGAAAATTCCCGAAATTGTAGAATAAATCTGTTGCAATAATTGCAACAGTTCAAAAAAATGAAAGAAGAAAGCCAAATAGAAATTTATCAAGCCAATGATGGTTCTACTCAAATTAATGTGCAATTTAAACAAGATACCGTTTGGCTTACTCAGGCACAAATGGCAGAATTGTTTGGCAAAGGAAGAACAACCATTACAGAACATATAAAAAATGTGTTTACTGAAGGAGAGCTTGAAGAAGAAGTGGTATGTCGGGATTTCCGACGCACCACTCAACATGGTGCTATTAAAGGGAAAAAGCAATCAAAAAACATTAAACATTACAATCTTGATGTTATTATATCAGTAGGCTACAGAGTAAAGTCTAGCCAAGGAACTCGATTCCGTATTTGGGCAAATAATGTTTTAAAAGACTATTTAGTTAAAGGCTATGCCATTAATGAAAAGCGTTTAGCTCAAAAAGAACAAGAAGTAAACATATTAAAAAATGGGATTCAAATTTTAAGCAGAGCCATTGAAGATAAAACAGCGGATGATAATTGGCTTGCTGTATTTGCCAAAGGACTAAGCTTATTGGATGATTACGACCACGAACAGTTAGATGCTAAAGGATTAACTGTAAGACCGGCAGAATATCCAAGTTTGGAAACGTATCAAAAACTCATCAATCAAATGCTGACAGAATTTGATAGTGATGTCTTTGGTAAGGAAAAAGACAACAGCTTTCAAAGCTCTATAGCCCAAATTACAAAAGGTTTTGGTGAAGATGATTTTTATCCATCTTTAGAAGAAAAAGCAACCATGCTTTTATATTTAATTGTGAAAAACCATTCGTTCGTTGATGGTAATAAACGCATAGCAGCAGCGTGCTTTCTTAAGTTTTTGCAGCAAAACAATATGCTTTTCAACATCCATAATCAACCTATAATTAGTAATGATACCCTAGCGAGCTTAACCCTTTTTATAGCATCCAGCAAACCAGAAGAAATGGAAACGGTTAAGCGATTGGTAATTAGTGTATTAAATAGAAACAAATAAAATGACAGACTCAAGTAACATTTCAAAAATATGGAACCTTGCTAACCGTTAATAGGGGTAGTTGTTGCACAACTTCCATTTTTTAAAAAATAGTTTGATAAAACCATAAAACCAGTATTAAAATAAAAAAATTGGAATACATGTTATACATCTATGAATC
>NZ_DATJCY010000036.1:0-7962 GCF_035577925.1 Gelidibacter sp.
AGGCATAATATTTTCGGTTGGGCTCTCCGCTATTGCCTCTAAAGTTAACGCAAATAGCATCAATTCCATTTTGGTTGAATAATTTTGCAGCACCTGTCAAATAAGGCCGTTGGCCATGGCCTTCCAGTCCGCTGAGTAAAATGATGACCTTATCCGATTTCTGATCGGCATAACTCCAATCCAGATCTATAAAATCGCCATCCTCCAATTCTAATCTTTCACGTTGTTGTATTAAATTGACTTTTCTGATGATTCCAGAATATACAGTGGCGATAAATCCTCGTTTAAAGTAAAATGGTGGTTTGAATGTAGATTGGACGACTGGCATTACGTGATTGCTAAATTATGGGTTTTATTGAGATTTGATATTGGAAGCTTAGGCTATAAAATTAGTAAAATGCTTTGTTTGCTTAATCACTTACATGATGGTATTGTGAAAGGTTGACCATTAAGAAAGAAATAAATTTACTTTTTGATATTTGATTATATTTGACATTTTTGAAAATATCTTATGATTTAATTATGTCCAAAGGATGAAAGAAACAAAAACCTCGCAACTAATAGACAAAGTACTTGGCAGTTTTCAAGTGTTTTTAACACTTTCATATCTTTTTGCTATTGGCATCGGCATGTTATTTAATTATTATAAATACAATTATTTTGGTATTAATATCTTTGACTATGCCAGTGTTTTTGATTTTCTGATAGCTCCCTTTGCCGATTTTAGAATTCTATCATTTACATTGTTAACTTTAATTGTTACATATCTTTTGTTTGCATTTGATAACTTTTGGCAAAAACGAGGTCCAGCGAGTTACGCACGTTTTAGTTTTAATTTAGTTCGTTTTAAATGGTATCAAAACGTAAAATGGAGTTTCTTTTTAATTATTTTTATCTCATATCTCATTTTAGTTGCACAAGGCTATGGGAAATTGACCCACAATGAAGTGTCAAATCAAAAACATATAGCCGTACATTATATAGAAGGTCAATCTGAATTAGGACAGCTTATTGGTAAAACAAGTGATATGCTGTTTCTTAATCAAAAAACAGGGGTTATTGCCATTCCTATTTCGTCAATGGTAAAGAGTATTCAAATAAAATAAGTTCATAAATTTTTGAGCTATGATTTTTAATGCAACAAAGACCTATCTCTAATACTGCTCTTCATCATTAGGGAAATCTTCTGATTTTACGTCTTTCACATATTGTGAAATGGAATTGGTCATGTCTTCAAAAAGATTCATATAGCGTCTTAAAAAACGTGGATTAAATTCATGCGTCATTCCCAACATATCGTGCAAAACAAGGACTTGTCCGTCCACACCGTTGCCAGCACCAATACCAATAATAGGGATGGACACACTTTCGGCAACTTCTTTCGCCAATTTTGCAGGAATTTTTTCCAATACAATAGCAAAACAGCCAATTCTTTCAAGCATCATGGCGTCTTCTTTAAGTTTATCGGCCTCTTCGTCTTCCTTGGCTCTTACGGTATAAGTTCCAAATTTATAAATGGATTGTGGCGTGAGTCCCAAATGACCCATCACTGGAATTCCGGCATTTAAAATGCGCTTAATAGATTCTTTGATTTCTTTACCGCCTTCAAGTTTTACGGCATGTCCGCCACTTTCTTTCATGATTCGGATTGCAGAGCGCAACGCTTCTTTAGGATCACTTTGATAACTTCCAAAAGGCAGATCAACCACTACCAACGAGCGGTCAATACCACGTACCACACCTGCAGCATGATATATCATTTGATCTAAAGTAATAGGCAAAGTGGTTTCGTGTCCTGCCATAACATTACTAGCCGAATCACCTACCAAAATCACATCTACACCAGCACCATCTACAATTTTGGCCATGGTATAATCGTATGCGGTCAACATTGATATTTTTTCGCCATTGGCTTTCATGTCCACCAATGTTTTTACGGTGATTCTTTTATATTCTTTTTTTGCTACAGACATAGTTGATTTCTTTTAATTAAGTAAAAATAGTGAGATTATTTAAATGGAGTCATATTTAGAAAGGAAAACCTTAAAATGGACTAAAAATATATGATTTTTAAAAAAAATCATTAGGTTAAAGATTGACTTAAACCTTTGGCAAATCCTTAAAATTGAAAATAAATAAACGGTTGAAAATCGGTCGAAAATGCCTGAAAGCAGATAATACCTACACAAGCGGCAATGATTATCTTTATAAATCCTGGGCTTTTAGCATAAAAGTGCTCAATTCGATTTTTGGTGGTTTGCGGTAACCAATGTGTGATATACCCAAAAAGCATCACCCAGAATACCAATTGATAATGGACCAAAATATCCCATGCATAGTGCCAATCCATGTGTAATGCAACTTGTTTATACCAACGTGAAATATGATCCATACTTTCACCCCTAAAATAAATTCGTGTGAAGGTGATAAATGCAAACGTCACGAAAATTTTCCACCAACGGGCATACCATTGATTGTTGCTTTCATACGGACTAATTTTGCGCCAAAATTTGTAAACTACAATTCCCACACCGTTCAATCCACCCCAAATGACATATTTCCAAGAAGCGCCATGCCATAAGCCTCCAATTAACATGGTAAGCATAAGGTTTATATTGGTATTTATCTGACTTTTTACCGATTCATTATAAAGTGATAAAATATAAATGGAAAGAGCTAAAATCAATACAATAGATACCACCATCAAATCCTGATAAGCATATAAAACACCCAAAATAAAAACAGCTAAAATAATATAAGATGCGGCCGATCCTTTTCGGTTTCCACCTAACGGAATGTATAAATAATCGCGTAGCCAAGTGGAAAGTGAAATGTGCCAACGTCTCCAAAAATCGCCCGCACTTGTGGCTTTATAAGGCGAATTAAAGTTGATGGGTAATTTGAATCCCATCAATAGCGCAAGGCCAATAGCAATATCGGTATATCCCGAAAAATCACCATAAATTTGAAGTGAATAGCCAATAAGTGCCATGACATTGGCAAATCCTGAAAACATTTCGGGCGCATCAAACACACGATCCAAAAAGTGCATGGCAATAAAATCGGCAAAAATCATTTTTTTGATCAGTCCTTTCAGGATCATAAACGTTCCGGTATCAAAATCAGATTTCGTAATAACCGTTGGTTTAGAGATTTGAGGCACAAAGGTTTCCGCCCTCACGATAGGTCCCGCAACCAATTGCGGGAAGAAACTGACATAAAACCCAAAATCGAGTATGGATTTTAACGGCACTAATTTTCTCCGATATATGTCAACGCTGTAACTAATGGTTTGAAAAGTGTAAAATGAAATTCCCACTGGAAGAATGATTTTATCTACCGTGAAATAATGTTGGTTGTTAAAACTATTGCCCCAATGCGCTAACCAATTATATACTTCAAAATTGGTATGGAAGAGCATATTGAAGGAATCCGTAAAAAAATAGGCATATTTAAAATAACAAAGCACCGTTAGATTGATGATGACGCTTGAGGTGACCAAAATTTTCCGTTTAATTTGCTTGTCGCTTTTATAAATATTTTTACCTATAAAAAAATCGACAAGCGTACTAAAAATAAGAATCCCAATAAAAAGTCCACTGGTTTTATAGTAAAAGAAAAGTGAGATCAGGAACAAATAGGAATTTCTAAGCTTGATTTTCTTATAGACGAGAGCGAAAATAAAATAGGCAACCGCAAAGAATATCCAAAAATTTGCTTGGGTAAAAATGAGAGGAAAATCTTCCGAAAACGTAAAAATGTCGTACAGCCTATTCATGCAATGTTTTATAGTGTTGCAACAACTCGTCCTTATTTCTACCTGTGGATTGTGCCCAAGCAGCAATCAGTGCATCCATAAATAAATCGCCCATTATGCTATAGCCCAATTGGGTAAAATGGATGCGGTCACGAGGCATTAATTTGTTTTGATACCATTTGTTTGAAGATCCCAAACCGCCCATTATTTCATAAAAATCCCAAACTGCCATTTTGTATTTTTCTCCCAGCTCCATAATAACTTGTTGCTGTACGGCCGTATTAGGATTCGGGATTTTTCGTTGGTAATAATCATCATTTGGAACGGTTAACAAAATAGCACAATCGGGGTTTACCCTTTGGACCATTCTTATAAAACTTTCATAATACAACTTGAAATTTTCAGGATCAAATTCGCTTTTTGGCATATAGCCATCATTGGTACCAATGGCAATAATAAACAGATCGGGTTGGTAAAGTTGTAGTTGTTTTTCAAAATATACAGTCCGATCATAAAATGCAAAACTGCCTCCGTTTACGCCAATACTAGTATATTCAATACCATAGCTATCGTTCATAAATTCCATGCCCATCAACGCAAATTCAGGGTTTATTGTAGTCGAATCTTTTAATATTAATGACAAGTTGACTTCTTCAATCAATTTATTAAAACGAAATTCACGATACTTTTTATCCAAGTTTAAGGTATCAGAAATAAATACGGAATCCAGAATGGTCAATTCATAATCTGATTTTTCGGTATTGTAAAACACTCTTAATTTATTAAACTCGTAAGGCTGTTTGGTATAATTGCGATGATTTGCTTTGATGTTAATAGTATCTGATACACTTCTGAACGCCGCGGTGATACCTGACAATCCCCAAGCAATGCTATCTTTTTTTATGGACGAGCGATAGCCTTGCCATTTTGACTTATTGCCTTCAATGCGATAATTTGATGGATTGTTGGTGTGCGCCAATTGGTACGGAAAAACAAAACCACGTTGTCCTTGTGACATGGTATTGGTGTTTTGGAGATAGGTTCTGATTTTATTTGAATAAATATCGGCTTGGATGTGTGAGCCACCAATATGAAAAATATGAAGTTTTTGTTGTTTACCGCTATAAATGGAATCCAATTTGGCAAAAAACTTATGAAATGTTGGCGATTGTTCAGCCATTTTGAAGGTATTTGCTTCAAAATTAATCAGATGACCTAATGTTGGTTTCAGGCTATCCAAATGGTATTTCTGTCCAAAAAAAGGAGTCGTGATTATTATAAAAAGTAAGATGAATGTATTTCTCATTTTTTGGTGTTTAAATCTAAATACATGGCCATAAAAAATAATTCGGAGATGATTTTAGTACCTGATGGCGAAAAATGTGTATAATCTGTGGCTGCCAATCCTTGGTCAACCCAATGTTGCATTGAGTTTTTTCCACCCATGGCATCATACATACTCCAAAAAGCAAAGCCGTTTTCCTTACAAGTTTCTTCCAAAACTTCGTTAAGATAGGGCAGAAGCGGATAAGTTTTCATCTGGCCGGCATCGGTGGTGGTCATATCTGAAGGACCAATAAAAATGACATCGGCATTGTTGCTTTTTCGCTTTACCCAATTGATATGGTTTTTTAAATAGCTGGCATATTCCTTTACGCCCAAAGAATCTTTTAAATACGGCACAGAATTTCCACCATATTGGAAAATCAGTAATTTAGGCTGTAATTGTTGGTACATTTCATGAAAATTGTTGGCATCTGTTCCAGCAAAAATGGTTCCTGATGATCCTCTCATCGCCACATTATCCAATGAAATACCGGAATTTCCATCTAAGGTAAGTCCATAAAAATCTGGACTTATTTTACTTTCTATTTCAATCCTTAGGTTGGATGGGGTTGTTGTCAAATTAAGTGAAAACTTATGATAATCACCGTCGGCGATTAATTCATCAGATAAGATCAGTTCGTCGTCATTATAAATATTGATCGTTGCCGGGACCAATGCATTTCCGTAATGTAAACCTATTTTGGTGAACGTCCTTGCAAGCAAATGTGATTTGGTAGGAATGCCTATGGTAATTGTTGCATTTTTTGTTTCTAAAGACTCGACAAGTACACTGTCAATAGTTTCATAAGCTTCTGTAAATCTTGAAAGCGATGAATACGCACCATATTTTTTATGAGGAAATTTTTTTTGCGTCGGATCAAAATAGGCATGTCGGGTCCAATTGTCAGAATGCGTAACGTTAGCACTAATTTGATCATAAACTTGCACTATAGGAATAAATCCCGGACCAGAACCACCATATAAACCTTGAAACCTATTGCGTAAATATCCCGAAATCCGATCGCCTTCCAATTGCGAATCGCCATAATGAATTATACGGCAATGGTCACTTTGCAGATTTTTGCGAATGCGATCAATAAAAGCCAGGCGATTATCAGGATAGCTGATGCGCTGGACTTTGGACGTATCTATTTTTCTAAAATCGGGGATAATAGGCGTTGCGATACTTTCTGGTTTTTCTTGATCGACTTCTTTGACTAAAGTTTCGATATTGCTCACAATGCTGTCCAAACTTTTTATATGGGATCGGTCGTAGCTCGGATCAGAAATAAAACTTTCGAATGTTGGATATTTAATATGAAAATCTCCTATAAAAAAACCTTCTTGAACCTTTCCATTATCAAGCGTTTTGGAGGTGGTCAACAGGGTGGTTCCCAGCAATACCAAAAGCGTTATAACAAAATAAATAAATATTTTAAAAGGGGAATACCTCATGAAATGGATTTGGAGATGGCTTTTTTATATTCGAAATATAGTGTAAAGATTAATATACATTTTGGTTTCCAATAGTTAAACTTTTTACTTTGATTTTTAATGTAAATTAACAATCCGCAAGATTGACGCTGACCGCCAAGCCGCCTTCAGAGGTTTCTTTGTATTTTGTATTCATGTCCTTTGCCGTTTCCCACATGGTCTGCACTACTTTATCCAACGGTACTTTAACATTTTTTGGATCGGTGTTGATGGCAAGTTCAGCAGCATTTATAGCTTTGATAGCACCCATGGCATTGCGCTCAATACATGGTATTTGCACTAATCCTGCAATCGGGTCACAAGTCAATCCAAGGTGATGCTCCATGGCAACTTCGGCAGCAATCAATACTTGATCGGCTGAACCTCCCAATAATTCACACAATGCAGCAGCGGCCATTGAGGAGGATACGCCAATTTCTGCCTGACAGCCACCCATGGCAGCTGAGATGGTCGCATTCTTTTTGAAGATACTTCCAATTTCACCCGAAACCAATAAGAATTTTTTGATGTGCTCAAAATCAGCTTCATGATTTTCGATCACCAAATAATACATCAATACTGCAGGAATAACGCCAGCACTGCCATTGGTTGGTGCCGTTACCACACGACCCAATGCAGCGTTGACTTCATTGACGCTAAGCGCAAAACAACTTACCCATTGTAAGATTTGACGAAACTTAACTTCTGTTTTTCTGATGGTTTGCAACCATTCTTCGGGAGAGTTATAGGGTAAATCGCATTTTAAGCTTTTATGCATGTCAAAAGCGCGGCGCCTTACGTTTAATCCGCCAGGCAGATTGCCTTCGGTATGACAGCCAATATACATACACTCCAGCATCGTGTCCCAAATACGTTTCAGTTCAAAATCAATTTCCTCCATGGTTCTGATGGACTTTTCATTTTCCAAAACAACACTGGAAACAGGCAAGTTCAATTCATGGCAATAAGCCAATAATTCAGTTCCCAATCGGATGGGATATGGGAAGGTGTTTTCAAAAATTTGTTCTTTTTGTTTGGAGCCTTGAAGTTCTTCTTTAACCACAAATCCTCCGCCAATAGAATAAAAAATTTCACTTTGGGCTTGTCCGTCAACAGTAGCCGTAAACTTCATTCCATTGGCATGGAACGGTAAAAACTCTCTATTGAAAACAATATTTTTTTTGACATCAAAAGCTACCGGTATTTCATTGTTAAACTGTAGAATAGTAGTGTTTTTGATATTTATAATTGTCGATTCAATACTGTCTATGGGCACGGTTTCGGGATCGGCACCACTAAGGCCCAGCATCACGGCATAATCGGTGGCGTGGCCCTTTCCTGTGAGGGACAACGAGCCATATAAATCGACGGTTATTTCAGTAACCTTTTCAAATTGGTTAGCTTCC
>NZ_DATJCY010000037.1:0-4507 GCF_035577925.1 Gelidibacter sp.
GTTCAATTCCAGAAGGCAGCACAGAGTGGAAAGGATATATCAGTGGCGGCGCCGGTAAAAGTCCCGATGGCACCGCAGCTAACGTAAGCTTTTTGGCTGATGGCTATTACACCTCTGTTGATTCACCAATACCAATTATCACCTATGGTGAAGCGCTTTTTATTAAAGCTGAAGCAGCATTTTTAGCTAATGGTGGCTCAACCACAAGTGTCGGCTCTAATGCAATTGCTTATAATGCTTATCTTGATGGCATAGCGGCAAGCATGGATAAGTTTGGTGCAAACGGAAGCGACTATTTAGCCGATCCTGCAATTGCAGTGGGCGAATCCGGATTAATGCTCCACCATATTATGAAAGAAAAATACATCCACAATTTCCTAAACCCCGAAACCTTTGTAGATTATAGACGTTATGATTTTTCTGATCAAGTGTTTATCGGACTTAAAATGCGGGAAGAAGCAGATTCAAGCGGTGAGTTTGCCGGCGAATGGTTCAGGCGTGCAAGCTACCCTTCAACTGAAGTCACACGAAACAGAGCTGCGGTTGAAGCTAATAAACAAACACCGGTAACTCCAGTTTGGTGGGATGCCCAAAACTAAAAACCCTCTTAATTTTTAAGAAAAACCCTTCATTGAAATTAGTGAAGGGTTTCTTTTTGAAATTCTGTTAATGCTAATTTTAATTGTTCTAAATCAGATAGTGTATGGTTTGCGGAAATGACTATGCGATTCATCATCGTATCATAATTGGGATACTTAAAATTGGTAATGATGATGCCTTTAGATTTTAAAAAATTAAAAATAACATGGCTTTGGCAGTAGATCACCGGATAATCTTTATCGTAATGAAACAAACTGGACAAAGCCTTATCTGCAAGTAAAAAATTGAGATTATTTCTTAATTTCAATAACTGACTCTGCAACAAATCTTGAGCATCAAAAAAAGCTTGCAAAAAAATGGGATTCATGCCTGATGCAGAAATAAACACGGTATCACTCTGTATATCTTCAATGAATTTTTTACTGGCTGCAATCATTCCCCCAGAACACCCATAAGCTTTGGTCAAGGAACTAATCATCACTTTTTGTACAATTTTAGGATGATTAACAGTGCTAAAAACACCATATCCTTTAGCACCTACAATTCCCAAACTATGGGATTCATCTATTAATAAGGTGATTTTTTTACTTGAAGAAACAGCATCCAGAAAATCAAAATCAGTAGGCTTGACTGCCATAGACAATAAGGCATCGGCAGCAATTACCACAGCCTCTTCAACGCCATCTGTCAATCTAGGATTCAATTGGCCATCAATAAATAATGGCAAACTAGAGTTTTGTAAGATTGCAGGATGTGTTTTGGGATAATGATAAAACTGAACATGGCTTTTTGCCAGATAATCTATGACAAGCTTTCCTGCTAAAGTTCCGGAAGAAACGGTTAGAGCTGCTTCCGCACCCACATTCATTGCTAATAACTTTTCAGCTTTTTGGTAAACACTTAATTTGACATTAGAGTTTCTAGAACTTCCATAGGCCGTTCCCCAGATTTTAATACCGTTAAAAAGCAAATTATGAAACTCTGGATGGGTCGCCATTCCCAGATATGATGTTCCGCCAAAATAAAGATACGTTTTACCGTCAACTTCAATAGTTGCGTCGGGAAATTGGTTAACCGTCATCTACTAACTAATTAAGGCAACCCCAGTGCCATTTAATTCACTATAAAAAATTGCACCATCCTCAATACGTACACCTGTTGCTATATCTTCAGACAACAATAATGCGCCATCCATATCTACATAATCCAAAAGCGGCAATAAATGTCCAATGGCCGAAATACCAACCGTCGATTCGGTCATACAGCCTACCATGGTTTTCATGCCCAATTGACGGGCTTTTACCAACATCCGTCGTGCAGCTGTTAGTCCGCCACATTTGGTCAATTTCACGTTAACGCCATGAAAATTCTTATAACATTTTTCAACATCGGCTTCTACTTGACAGCTTTCATCGGCAATAATTGGCAAAACCGAATGTTCAAAAACTTTTTTATGTCCTTCCCAATCGTCTGCTGGCAATGGCTGCTCTATAAACTCAACGCCCAATTCTTTAAGCGCAATGGCATTTGCAATGGTCTCATCTGCGGTCCAACCGCAATTGGCATCTACTCTAAAAACAGCATCGGTATGCTTGCGTAGCTCCGTAATAATGGCAATATCCTGATTGGTACCCAGTTTAATTTTATAAATTGGCCAAGGCATTTCTTTCATTTTAGACACCATTTTCTCAATGGTATCAATGCCAATTGTATAGTCTGTTAGTGGATTATTGCTGATATCATAATTCCACAGTTCATATAATTTCTTTCCTTCTTTTTTGGCATACCAATCGTTATAGGCCAAATCCAAAGCACATAAAGCAAACATATTGTGGGATAGCTTTGAATGCATTATTTCCCAAAAATCCTCAGGAGTCATTCCTGAAGAATCTGCAATTAGCGGCGCCAATTGTTCCAGATCATGAGTCATCTCTGCGATGCCTATTTTATAATACGGGTTTTCTGTGGCTTCACCATAACCAGAAATACCATCTTGTTTGAGCTCTACGATCAACGAACCCTGTTCATCACGGGATTCTCTTGAAATGGTAAAAGTGTGTCTTAACTTTAAAGTATAAGGTCTTAGAATAAGTTGCATGTTTAAGATTTTAACGCCATTCTTTTCACTGATTTGAAAGGACAAATTGACGTCGATTTATAAACAGCGAATTTAATAAATATTTAAGTGGATTACCGCTGTCTTTACTTATAAAATATCAAGGCTTTCTACAATTCCATATTTGAATTTGTTAAAAACCTAATTAATTTTTAAAATTTTGACGGATGCCATCCAAGAAACATCAGATTCGTAAAACTGCAATGCGGTCTCAACTACTTTATCCGATTTATCTCTAGGGTGCTTACTTATAAATCGCGCCTTGGATGCACCAAAATCTAAAGTAAACTTATCATCAAAATCACTTGAAGACGCATCAAAGAATACTACTTTTTTGTCCAAGGACCAAGTGCCTTGACCGTATGAATTTCGTTCAGAAAAACGATTTGCACCTGGCGACCAAAGATCAATCTTAGAATAGGAATGAAACTGAAACGTGCCATCTGCTTTCAAATCCAAAATATAAATAATGGTATTCGAATCATTATTAACAAGGATACGTTTATAGACACCAGCAACGTCTTGGGCAGTTTGCGCCTTGGCAACCATACCCGCACAGAATACAGTAAGGAGGAGTATAAATTTTTTCATAGTCGGAAGGATTGGAATGATCCCTAACCGACATCAAGAGTTATGCCATCAAAAATTAAAATCCACGCTCGGCCTTTAATTTCTCATAGGCTTCTTGCACTTGCCTAAATTTTTCTAAAGCGCCTTTTTGGTGTTCAGGTCCCAAATGGATGACCCGATCGGGATGGTATTTTTTAGCCATTTTCCGATACGCTGCTTTAATTTCATCAACCGTTGCTGCCTTCGTAATTTCAAGAATTTTGTACGCCGTGTCGCTACTGTCGTAGAACATTGCTTTGATGCTTTCAAAATCGCGTGCGCTAATTCCAAGATATCCAGCAATGGAATATATTTGGGCAACTTCCTTTTCGGTCACAAGGCCATCGGCTCTGGCAATTCCGAATAAAAAATGCAGCAATTGCAATCGGGAGGCATGATCCATCATTTGCTGAATTTGCAGACATACTTGCCTAACAGGGATTTGCTGCTGATTGATACCCTTAAAAAGTCGAAAGGCATGGTTGGCACGCTCCTGGCCGTACATGCCCACAAATTGCTGGCGCACAAAATCGAGTTCGCGCTTATCTTGAACGCCATCGGCTTTAATAACTACCGACGCTAAAATGAGAAGGCTCACTTCAAAATCACCCGATTTTGTTTGTGGCCGCCCTGTGGCTTGCCTTCCGTATGGCGAATTATTAGCTTGCTTGTTCTGCCAATCCTTTATTAAAGGAGAACCGCTATCGGATGCAGAGTCAATGATACTGCCTATGACCAACCCGATAATAGCACCAATAGGCCCACCAAATGACCAACCTAATCCGGCTCCAATCCATTTTGAAATACTCATGTATCTGTTTTAATTTAGAAACCCAAAGATACTATAGTTCATCTTTTTATGTCGAAGTCGCTTAAACTTTTATTTTCTTAAACTTTATTAAAGCAATTTCCATGTAAGCTAAATAATTAAAGTTTATCCAGCTTGATATAGATGTATCAAATCTATTGAGTTACGATCTAAAACGATCCAGCTAAACATTGGTTATTTTAATTATATACCGCTCATTATAAAGCAATTGCTAAAAATATTCATCCCTATCTGTGTTTCCATTTCTTTTATTAAAACAAACATTGGCGTTTATTTCCTTTTTTCACAACAGCATCTAAACTCTTTAAAGTTGAAACCTATGTCAGCATTTAATAAATTACCTCCACTGAAAT
>NZ_DATJCY010000038.1:0-4851 GCF_035577925.1 Gelidibacter sp.
CCATGACCAATAAAAAAGGTTTGGTCATTAAAAACAAATTCTTTTGGTTGGTGAAAAACAGGAATGTTGAGTTCTTCTTCAAAGTAGCCATCCATCCACAAATCGTGGTTGCCAACAAAATAGTAGATGGGAATTCCAGAATCGCTTATTTCGGCAAGCTTGCCCAAGGTTCTTGTAAATCCTTTTGGAATCACGGTCTTATATTCAAACCAAAAATCGAACAAATCTCCCAATAAAAAAATAGCTGCAGCATCACCTTTGATCTCATCCAACCACGCTACAAATTTTTTCTCACGTGGGTACGATGCCTCTTTGGTGGGCGCTCCGAGATGGTTATCTGAAGCAAAGTATATTTTTTTCCCTTTTGGAATATTCATTAACAACTATTTAAATTCCTGCGAAGGCAGGAATCTCATGATTTAAAACAAAATAGATGTGATTTCTGTCCTTTACAGCATTTATGTCTACTAAAACAGAACACATCAACATTAACAATTTCTCTTTACTAACCTCTACCCACTATCCTACTACCCTCTATCCACTATCTGCTGCCCCCTAATTATCGCTCGCAAACCATTCTGCAAAACTCGAATCGGTTTCTTGTAATCTTAAGGAAAACAATTGGATATTTTCAGGCAAATGTTTTTTTATTTTTCCGGCAAAATCAATGACCATCATTTCGCTGGTAGGCTGATAATCTACCAACAGCACGTTATGGCCGCGGTCCGCCAGTTCTTTAGCCAATTCCACATGTGGTGTGTTTTTATTAAACACCGTGGCGTGATCAAAAACATCGACAATCTCACCTTTAACAATTTTCTTTAAATCTGAAAAATCGATGACCATCCCATATTTCACATTGGAGGTATCGCTGATTGGCGTACCAATAACCGTGACAAATAGTTTATAACTGTGGCCGTGTACGTTTTTGCATTTGCCGTCATAACCGTATAGGGCATGACCAGTTTCAAAAGAGAATTGCTTTGTAATTCGGATTTTGCTCATATAGCGTCAATTTGTTGCAAAGATATTCAATTTGTAAAAAGGAATCCGTTTTTAAAAGACATTTGGATGGGTATGGCTATTAATTATTTGTCCTTGAGCTTTTTAATTGTTTTGGATTATGGAGCGGACTTTAAAGCTTTATATGGTCTTGCGGTTTGTTGATAACCCAGTGCTAAGGTTTGAAGTTTTAGATTTTTTGAGCAAATGGAAAAACAGATGAATATAAGACATAATATTGTGAAAACCAATTTCGTGTCGTGTATTGTCTGCTTTTGTCTGGTTTAACCGTTTTTATGGGGGTTTTGTTCGAGTCTTGTTCGAGACTTGTTCGAGTGAGCTTCGGAAAAATTTGATTTTTTGGGAGGAATGTCGAAGGAAGGTGGGAGAAGGGATGAAAAAAGTAAGTATTTTGCGATTTCCACGGCAAGTTCTCCAACGCATACTGCCTTTTTTAGAGAAAAAGCGATGGACAGTTGGGATAAAGGAGGACAAAATTTAAGCTTTTATTTAAACGCGATGTGCCAATAAAAACTGTTTACAACATTGGCGGTCTTGAAACAGACCCTGTTTTTTTATAAAAATTTAATCGAAATATAAGACTCAACCTCTTTTAAAGTGACTTAAAGGGTGCTTTATGTATAAGGTTATCAAGTCTTAATTGCAAAAGAGCTTAATTTTTATACTTGGAATAATCGAGCTTAAATTATATTATCTTCTTCTTTTTCGATTATAAACATAAACCACAACCAATACAATGGCTAATATTAAAAATAGGCCATTGCCGCTCAAAAACTCAAGAATTTCCATGGGTATAAATTAAAAATGATAGCACCAAAGTTAATTGTTTTGTGGTGCTTAAAAAGGAAATGGCTTTATTTTATTCCACCTCTTTTATCAGATAGATATATACGGGGAAATGATCGCTGAATCCACCAGTAAAGCCGCCATCGGCAAAACTTCTAAAGGGATAGCCCTTCCACTTACCGCGCTTGGTGGTCAGGTAGTTTTTATTGAAAATAAACGCTTTATAAAATCGGAATGATGAATAATCCTTGTCTAAAAATGGATGCGTAATCATAATCTGGTCAAATAAACTCCAAGCATCGCGATAGGCATTAGAGCCCAAACCCTGTTTGTGAAAACGTTCGTAGGGATTATAAATACCTTGTAATCCGACGTCTTCTTGATTGGCTTTGGCCTTCAAAACATTTTTAATACTTGCATTATTAGGGTTGTCGTTAAAATCGCCCATAATTATGATTTTTGCATACGGATCAAGGATGTGCAAGGAATCGATAATTTTTTTGGTCACTTGTGCGGCACCAATTCGATTGTTTCGGCTACGCTGTTCGCCACCACTTCGTGACGGCCAATGGTTGACGATAATATGCATCAAATCGCCATCCAGATTACCGCTTACTAAAAGCTGATCGCGAGTGTAAACCCGTTTTCGGGTAATCTTATCATAAATATATACGGTATGGCTACTTGTGTTAATGGGTTGGAACAGTGCTTTTTGATAAATAAGTCCAACATCAATCCCCCGATTGTCTGGCGAATCAAAATGGACAATACCATAATCTTTTTCTACCAAGAGTGAATCGTTAATGACATCTGCCAAAACGGCTCTGTTTTCAATTTCGGCAACGCCTACTATGGCAGGACTATTTTGAGCTTTGTCAGCACCAATATCCGCGATAACACGCGCCATATTTCTTACCTTTTTTTTATAAACTTCTGATCGGCCGTTACTCATCTCCATAATCGGACTGGCTTCATCAAATTTTGTAGGATCGTTGATGGTGTCAAATAAGTTTTCCAAATTATAAAAAGCAACCGTATGGATTTTAAATTTTTTGGATTCTTGGGCACATAAGGTTGTGGTCAACACTAAAAAAACAGCGGTCGATATGATTTTTATGGAGGTCATGGTATATAATTGAGCGTTTTTGATGTGTTTCTCCTAAGTTGTGCGTATCAAATGTAAATATATACAATAAATAGCTTAGCTTTACGTGTGTAAATATCTAATAATTAGCTTTTTATTACAGATTTGGTCGATCGTTTAAGATGATGGCCAAATCAGTTTGACTTTTAGTTTTGACAAACCGAGTTGTATTTTATGGCAATAGCTAAAATGCAATCAGCATAAAACCTAACCAAAACCAAACAGATGAAAGGGAATTTTATGATTTTTGTATTTGGGATTTTTCCTGTCCTTTCCTTTGCCTGGCAGCAAACCATTGTGAAAGGAAGCGTAATTGATGGTGCAACCTACCAGCCGCTTCACAATGTTGTCATTACCATTGAAAATACCTCTCATACTACAGCAACAGACCTTGAAGGTAAATTTAGTTTTACGGTAGACATTCCATTGGGCGAACAAATTTTAAAGGTCGAAAAAGCAGGATATGTGACCAAGCGTTTTCCTATTGTTGTTCATGAAGGGCAAACTGTTGACATTAGTGATATGACGCTCGATTTGGATGTGGCGGGTTTTAACGATCAATTTATCATTACCTTATCTGATGACGAATTGAGCGATGATGGCAGTGGTGGTGCCGATAATATATCAGGACTTTTACAAGCGTCGCAAGATGTTTTTCAACAAACGGTGGCGTTTGAATTTAGTTCGTCGTTTTTTAATATCAGAGGATTGGATTCTGAAAACGCATTGGTGCTGATCAATGGGATTACGATGAACAAATTATTTAATGGACGGCCACAGTGGAATACTTGGGGCGGACTGAATGATATGTTCAGAAACCAAGAATTGACCACCAATTTGGCAGCTTCAAACTACACATTTGGTGGCGCTTTAGGATCGACCAATATTAGTACTCGAGCTTCAGAATACCGAAAAGGCGGCCGGGTAACGTATTCGTCTTCCGATAGAAGTTATTCCCATCGCGTTATTGCGAGTTACGCCACAGGGCTCATGAAAGGTGACTGGACAGCGGCAGTTGCAATTGGCAGACGTTGGGGCGAAGAAGGATTTCAGGAGGCTACATTTTATGATGCCAATGCGTTTTTTGCTTCGGTTGAAAAGAAAATCAACGATAGGCACAGTATCAATGCCACGATCATTTATACGCCAAATCGTCGTGGTAAATCGTCGCCCAACACCCAAGAGGTTTATGATTTAAAAGGGATTAAGTACAATGAATATTGGGGCTATCAGGATGGTAAGAAACGGAATTCGCGCGTTAAGGAAGTAGATGAACCGATTCTCATGTTAAATCATTATTGGGATATTAATAACCATTCCACCTTGCAAACCAACCTGAGTTATCAATTTGGTAAAACGGGAAATAGCCGTTTGGATTATTCCGGTGGCGCCAACCCGAGTGCGGCGTATTATCAAAAGTTACCAAGCTATGCGTTGGCCGATTCCAAGGGGCCAGATTACGCCAAGGCTTATAAACTGGAACAAGATTTTTTAAAAGATGGTCAAATAGATTGGAACCGCATTTATGATGCCAATATCACCAATACGGTTGCCGGATTACCTGCTGCCTATGCGTTATATGAAGATAGAAATGACGATGCACAACTCACGATAAACTCAATTTTTACGTCGGATGTTTCCGAACATTTAACAATCAACGGTGCTATCAATTACAGCCATTTAAAATCGGAGAACTTTGCACATGTCAAGGATTTATTGGGATCGTCAGGAGTTTTGAATGTGGATTCATTTGACAACATCCAATATGATTTACAAAACCCAAATCGGATTGTTGGCGAAGGCGACCGATTTAAATACAATTATAATCTTTATGCCCACGTTATTTCGGGATTTGCACAAGCACAATTGAGATATCGAAAGTTTGATTTTTTTGGTGC
>NZ_DATJCY010000039.1:0-1641 GCF_035577925.1 Gelidibacter sp.
TGATTTTGAAATGATTATGTTTTGCAACACAAATTTCGTCAACCCTTTATTAATTACAAAAAAGTTTAAATCACTGGATATACAAATAAAAATTACAGTTTAAGTTAAGCGACATTTTTGTAAAATTGATTTTGATTATTAAACTCTTCTATTGTTTTATAATTCAGTGCACGGTGCCTTCTTTTTTTATTGTACCATATTTCTATATATTCAAAAACATCTATTTTCATTTGTTCCTTTGTTACAAGCTTGTTACCGTATATTAACTCGGTTTTTAGTGATTTAAAGAAGCTTTACTCATCGTTTATATTTATTTTGGTATTCGTGATATGCTTCGCAGTTCCGCTACAGCGTTATCCCAACAGTTCCCCTTTCGGGACATACTTCGGATTACACCATAAGATTCCAATACATTGGTAAATTTCTTTGTGGCATATTGCACTCCTTGATCGGAATGGAAAATTAATCCCTTTTTTACAGGTCTGTTTTTTATTGCCATTCGCCAGGCGGCAAGTGTTGTGTCAGCGGTACTCATGGTATTGCTTAAACTCCATCCAATCATCTTTCTATCGTACAAATCTATTAAAGATGTCAGATAAACAAAACCTTCTTTGGTTTGAATATAAGTGATGTCGGACACCCAAACTTGTGAAGGTTCGGTTGGAGCAAAGTTCCGATTAAGTACATTGTCAACAATTAAATAATTGTGTTTTGAATCTGTGGTAACTTTAAATTTCTTACTTAATTTACTTCTTAAACCAATCTCTTTCATATACTTAGCAACAGTAACATGTGAAATTTTATAACCCATAGCATTTAACTCAGCAGTAATTCGCGGACTGCCATAACGTTGCTTTGAGGCAAAATAAATGGACGTTATTTGCTGTTTTATTTTGTCTTTCATAAGTGCTCTTTTTGAAGCCGGTCTGGCTTTCCATTTATAGTAACTACTTGAATGAACCTCTAAAACCTCACACATCTTTTCAATCGGAAACTCGTGTTCATGATTTTTAATAAATCTATATTTCATCGATCGCTCTTGGAAATCGAAGATTAACTTCGTTCAGTCGCAAGCTCTGGTCATGAATACTTTAATTTAAAAATATTAAACAATGAATAAAAAATGCTGATTGCTTTTTTTAATATATCTCGTTCTAATTCAGCGTCTTTTAGTTGTTTTTCAAGTAAACGAATCTTCTCTTGCTCTGGTGTTAACTTTAAGTTTCCATTGCCAGGAAAACTCCCTTCACCGAACTTCTCGTGTTCTTTTCGCCATTTGTAAAGCAAAGTAACTTTAATACCAAGTTCTCTGGCTAATTCAGAAATATTAGCTCTTTCGTTGCTTAATGCAACTGCTTTCGATTTAAAAGCTGGATCATAAATTTTTCTTTCTTTTTTCATACGTCAAAAATAAGATTTTATGCTTAACTTTAACTGGAAGCTAAGTTAGTATATCCACCCTACTTCTGTAACAAATGTTACGCGTTACATTTTTAAAATGATTGACCTTTGTGTTTCAAAATTAAATTACAATGGAAATCATAGGTTTTATAGTAACCATATTTATCGGATTATTGGTTGGATTATTTGGTGGTGGTGGCAGCATCCTAACTGTGCCTGTTTTGGTGTATTTGTTCTCTT
>NZ_DATJCY010000040.1:0-1895 GCF_035577925.1 Gelidibacter sp.
GCATGCCAACTACTAATAACAATCTCTTTTCGTTTAGATTTATAGGCGTCTAAATATTTGGGATTATCAGCCAAGAGTTTTTTAATTTCTTCGTAAGTTGGTTCGCTAAAAGTTCCTTCAAATTGATCTTCAAATTTATCAGACCGAGCCATAAACATTCTGTTAGAAAGTAATAAGTCTAAAAATTTTGAAAGATCTAAATACTTCCAAACAATGGTTTCGTCTTGCGGAATTTGAAGTTTTTGGTTTTCTTGGAACATTTATTTAGGTTAAAAAGTGATAAAGTTATATAGTTAAAAGGTGATATTAAATAGTGCGAATCTGACCCGAGCTTGCGAATTGTACAAAGTAAAACAAGTTCTGAGTGATTGTTATGACAAAAACAAACATTAAGCTGCTATATTATAATTAATTTTGTAACTCGTTTGATTTTTGATAACTGCAGCAATTCTTAATGCTATTTTATTTCTAACAGCATTTAATATACTCATGCTATGTTTTCCTTCTTCCTTTTTTCGGTTGTAATATGTTTTAAATTCTTGATTGTATCTAATAACTGACAAAGCGCATAAATGCAATAGCTTTTTAAGATCTTTATTTGCCATACGATGAACCCTAGTTCTTCCTCTCACGCTTATTCCACTACTATGTTCAAATGGAGCCACGCCGGCATAACAAGCCAGCTGTTTGCCACTTGGTTTTCCTGCAAAATTAGCTGTACAGGCAATTAAATAAGTTGCTGTAACAGGGCCAACCCCAGGTATACCTATTAACAAGTTATAGTTTTGCTGGAAAGCCGTGTTTTCTGTAACAATTTTCTTTATTTGGTTTTCTACATTTTTGATTGATTTAACAAGTCCATCAATGGCTGATTTTAGTGAGTGTACTATCAATTTATGATGTGATTTTTGCATTACATTACTCAATTCTTTGATTGAAACACGTAGGCTACTAACTTGTTTTAGCAATTTTGTTCTAGTTGTAATTAAATCCTTTAATAGCAGTAAATCAGAATCTAAGGCCGGTGATTCTTTTAACGTATCGGCTTCTTTAAAGGCATAATTACACAAACGGATACTATCTATTTTATCATTTTTACCTCGTGCTATTCCAAAACTCCACTTTATATGAGCCGCATTTCCAATATGAATAGGAAGCTGCTTTTTACTACAGAATGACCATATTAAACGATGGTAAATCCCCGTGTTTTCTATAACTACAATACTGTTTTTATTAAAACTTACTTTTTTTGCTTTTAACCATTTCTCAAATAGTTTTATACCCAAGGTTGTATTTTCAAACCTTTCACTCTCAACAGGTTGCTTTACGTGATCTACAACAGTCATTAAAGAGACATCAAAATAGGGTTTTGAAACATCTATACCAATATAAAATTTAGGCTCTGCATTCATTCTTTTATTTTTTATATTTGTAAAGATTACCTATGTTTTTACCCCATCGATCCAAGTCCTTAATAATGGGTTTTGCCCTAATTGTTATATGGTCACTAAGGGAAAAAATCGGTAGTGGATTGTATCACTCCATAGGCATAAAAACCTTGACAAAATAATTAATGCGCCACTACCGATTTAGGTAATTATTATAAATAATTAGTAATTCTAATTTAATTACTTTTCTTTAATTTTTATCATTACAAATCTAAAGGACAAGTTCTTTGACTTCTTAAGGGCTAACCATTTACTAATCATCCCAAAAAGAAGTTATCACAAAACTACTAATTCGTATCATCGTTTTAAAAAACATAAAAATTTGATTAAAGATTATCAATACAAAAAGCCTAATAATGTTTGGGTATCAGACATAACTTACTTGGGAAACAGAGAAAACCCATCCTATTTAAGTCTTATAACAGATGCTTATTCTAAGAAAATCGT
>NZ_DATJCY010000041.1:0-2481 GCF_035577925.1 Gelidibacter sp.
TATTACCTGGGTGATTTTGTGAACTGAAAAATTATGGACTTTTAGAGGCTGTTTAAGAATTATAGCTTGAATTATTATAGTTGTTTTTTAATTGGATTTTAGTTTTTAGCACTGTGGATTTAGCGGGCGAAATCAAAATCATCACAACTAAAATGAGCATAAAAAGATACTTAAATCAAATGAATATAAACGGAATAAATATTTTGTTAAAATTTTAACACTCTCTAGTACTTTACATGTATATTTGTCCAAGTCCCTCATATTTTCACTTATTGAGTTTTTAAACCTATACAGATATGATTCAAGAGCTTCTGGCTTATTTTAATCCGTTAGATTATTTAGGAATATGGTTATTGTGGGCGTTTTTACTGGCGTTTGTTGTCTCCTGGATGACCTTTCCCACAATTTTAAAAGTATCCCAAGTCAAACAACTTATGGATGAACCGGGAACAAGAAGCGCACATTCTACTAAAACGCCAACCTTAGGAGGGATTGCTATTTTTTTTAGTTTGACGGTGGTCATCACCACAATTGGCGGCGTGTTGGATACCAAATTATTAATGCTGCTTTTGGGGGGCATGACCGTCCTTTTCTTTTTAGGACTTAAAGACGATCTCTTGGTACTGGCACCACGAACAAAGTTTATGGGTCAATTATTGGTCGTCGGCGTTTTGATTATATTTACTGATACGCGCATTATTGGTTTTTTTGGACTTCTGGGAGTGTCCACCCTGCCTTATTGGATATCGGTCATTTTTACCTTGTTTGTATATATATTGATTATCAATGCCTATAACTTGATTGATGGGGTAGATGGATTGGCCGGTGGATTGGCATTGTTTGCTAGTGCAGCTTTCGCTTTTCTTTTTTGGATTATGAAGGATGTGAGCATGATGACCATTTCTGTAGCGGCCATTGGATCCTTAGTGCCTTTCTTGAGATTTAATTTCTCAAGAAAACGAAAGATTTTTATGGGTGATACGGGTTCGATGCTTATTGGGTTTGTAATTGCCTTTTTTGTCGTACGCTTTCTTAGTGAAACGTATACACTCCGTGCTTCATCACTATTTAATTCGGCACCCGTATTGGTGTTGAGTATTGTGTTCTTTCCATTGCTGGATACTTTACGTATTTTCTTTATTCGCACAGTGATCTATAAAAAAAGCCCCTTTGAAGCCGATAAGAACCATTTGCACCATGCCTTTATTAAATTAGGATATTCACACAAACAAACCACAGCATGTATAGTAATAATCAATACCATTTTGTTCGTCTTTGCCTTTTTATTTAAAGATTGTGATATCCATTTCCAATTATTTTTATTGCTTATCATTGGAACCATATTATATTCTGCTATTTTTATTTACCATAATTGGTTATTAAAAGACAAGTGCGAATCTAAAATAACTGAGGAGAGTCGATAATTTTGAATTGTTTTTAAATAAAACGCCTTACTTTTGCACTCTATCTATAACATTCTATACGGTTTAAACAGTTCAAAATAAATTTAATGAAACACATTGTATTGCTTTTAACGGCATTTCTTTTTTTAAGTTCTTGCGCCACCAAAAAGGAAGTTCTTTATTTACAGGATATTGATACTACAGGTGTGGGTCCCGTTACCTATCAATCTCCAACTATTCAGCCTAATGATATTTTGAAAATAACTGTTGAAAGCTTAAATCCTGAAGCTGCAATACCATACAACAAGTCTGTTGCCCAAGGTACCACGACTTCACGAAGTTTAGAGCTGATGCAATTGGAAGGTTATGTAGTAACTTTAAATAATACCATTAATTTGCCAGGCTTGGGAGAAGTTTCAACAAAGGATAAGACGACCGAACAACTTGGAGCCTACATTAGTAACCAATTGATTTCTGGAGGACATTTATTGGATGCTCGTGTTGATGTGCGCTTAATTAATGCTAAAGTTTCGATTTTGGGTGAAGTCAGAAGCCCTGGGACCTATAGTTATACTGAGCTCAACATGACCCTGTTGCAAGCGTTGGGTTATGCTGGTGATTTGACGATTAATGGTGAGCGGACCGATGTTTTGGTAACACGCGAAGTAGATGGCGTAAGAAAAGTATCCCATATTGATCTCACTTCAGCAGAATTTATGAATAGCGAATACTATTTTATCAAGCCCAATGATGTTATTGTGGTCAATCCAAATAACCCTAAAGTAAAATCTTCTGGATTTGTAGGCAACGTTGGTACGGTGGCAACCATAATATCCTTGGCTTTAAGTATAACTATTTTATTAACAAGATAAATATGGACGATTCGTTTAATAAGACATATACCATGGAAGAGGAGGATAGCCTCGATTTAAAACAAGAAATCAGTCGCTACTTGAGATATTGGCCATGGTTTGTTTTAAGTTTGGCCATTGCTCTCATTAGTGCCTATGTTTATTTAAGGTTCGCACCACGCGTTTTTCAAACCTATGCCAAAATAAAAATATTGGATAAATCGGAT
>NZ_DATJCY010000042.1:0-2639 GCF_035577925.1 Gelidibacter sp.
TTTTTTTCAATTTTTGTGCCGTCAGAAAGTGTAATGTCTACAAGTTTAATGTGCTGTAAACTGCGGTTTATGGCTTCAATATTGAGGTTGACGATGCTGTTTGGTGTTGCGATATTGGACGCTGCTGCAACTTCTAAGTACAAACCTGCACAAGCCGCAATCACATTTTTAATGTCTTCTGATTTGATGGTTTTCCAATGCGAATCATCAAGCTTTTGAATCAATTGATAGGCTTCGACCAATTTTGGAACAGATGCCGCCGGATTATTAAAATCATAGTTGTCTTGTACGGTTTTGAGAAGAATACCAATGGCATTCCCATCTTTTATTCGGTTCCAGCTCGTGTCGATACCATCAAAAACAGCATTGTTTTTGGGCATTCCGCCTTTAACGAGTTCCAGATATTCCAGGTCACTGCCACGTGTTCCTGTATTTCCAAAACCTTGCGATTTATGGGCACTTCTACTGAGTGCTGCAATTTCAGGATTGGACATTCCAAGTGCTGGATAAAAATCGCCAACATCTATCGTGACCAGTCCAGTTTTATCAATCGCATCAAATTTCTCTTTGCTGCCATAAGACCACCAAGAGGTGTTATAAAAACTACGTTTTGGTTGCCAAACATCTACAAATTTCAATTGGTCTTTGAACTTCGTTTTATCGCCTGCCATATCAAAAGCTTCTAAACTTAGCATTGCTGAACTGGTGTGGTGGCCATGTGTGGATCCTGCAGTGCGATGGTCAAAACGGTTGATGATGATATCGGGCTGAAATTTACGAATGGCCCAAACCACATCACTCAATACGTCGTCTTTATTCCAAATATCCAAAGTTTCGTCCGGATGTTTTGAATATCCAAAGTCATTGGCTCTTGTAAAAAACTGATTGCCACCATCAATTTTTCGAGCTTCCAACAATTCTTGGGTTCTGATAACGCCCAGAAGTTCTCTTAATTCTGTTCCAATTAAGTTTTGACCACCATCACCACGAGTTAATGAAAGATAGGCTGTTTGCGCTTTTACCGCATTGGCGAAATGCGAAATAAGTTTCGTGTTTTCATCATCGGGATGTGCTGCAATATACAGTACAGATGCCAAAACACTGAGTTTTTCTATGGATTGGTAAATTTCTGAGCTTGTCGGTTTCTTGGGTTGCTGTGCGTGTGCAGAAAAGCAGTAGAATAAAAAGATAAGGGCAAATAAATGATGCTTGGACATGTCTTGAAAATTATCTTGGTCTTCAAATATAAAAAAGAAGCATCGTAATTTTCACTTTTAGATTTTATTTAACTCAACATGATTTTTTTTGATAATGAAAGTTATTGGTTAATTAGTAATCGGTAGGATAGTATAGTTTGTAAAAGTTTGTTTTAGTGTTTACACCAAATCTGTTCGGTCATCAATAATTTCATCAATGGCATCTTTTTTAATTAAGGTCACTGCTTTTTGAAGCATCAAGTTGTTTGGATAAGTTACTAAATCGCCATTTTGTGTTCTTAAATGCAGGTGGAAAGCTCTAATATCTTCAATAATTCCTTCAAGAGGCGCATCTTTATCATGAATTTGAATTTTATCCCCTACTTTATATGGAAACGATAAAAACATGATAATGCCAGAAGTAATGTTGCTCAATATAGACCAAATAGCAAAAAGGGCAATACCGATAACTGCAAATACAGAAGAAAAAATAACCACCAAGTCTCGCAGATCAGTACCAAAAATAAAAATAATGGTTACCAGCCCAATTATAATGGTTATCACGCTCATATAGCGCTGCATCAAGTGAGTTCTGGCAATATTGATACCATTATTTTTTGAGATTTTTCCAATAAGGGTATTCATAAAATATCTGATAATCAGTAAAAAAACGATTACGATTGCTGTTGAAATGAATTCTTGTTGGTAGGTTTGAAAAAACATAGCTTTTTTAAATAGAAAATTGGAAGTAAAGATACATAGAATACCAATAAATTTAACTTCAACCAATAAATTGTATATCATCAAGAAGTTTGCTTTTATTGATGCTTGAGGTTCACCGATTTAATTTTTTTTTCGTCAATTCAGTGAGAATCTAAAAAATATAAATCAAATGCTGAAATAATTTATACTCGGGACGATGAAATTACAACTTAACTTTTATTGGCCATGTCGTTTAACGTTTGATAAACCAGATGTGTAGGTAATCCCATAACGTTAAAATAGGAACCTTCAATTTTTGTAACACCAATTTGACCAATCCATTCTTGAATGCCATAAGCACCCGCTTTGTCAAAAGGTTTGAAATGCGTTATATAATAGTTGATTTCGGCATCAGATAAATTTTTAAAAGTCACTTTTGTAACTGCATTTACAGTTTTTGTGTAGGATGTTGAAGTAAAACACACCGAACTAATGACTTCGTGAGTGCTGTTGCTCAATGATTTTAAAATGTCGAAAGCATCTTTATAATCTCTTGGTTTTCCCAAAGCTTTGTTGTTATGCCAAACAATGGTATCGCTTGTAATAAGAATATCAGTGGGTGTGAGTTCCGACATAAAAGGCAATGCTTTTAGTTGTGCGAGATAATCGCTTATTTCAAAATGCCGCAAACGATTTGGGTAATCTTCATCCACTGGTTTTAATCGGATTTCGAAGTTTAAA
>NZ_DATJCY010000043.1:0-3223 GCF_035577925.1 Gelidibacter sp.
CAATCGGATAGCGGCAATGAACCTTTGGCTATTGGCGGTTATGTTCCTTTGCAAAAAGTATATCATTTTAATCCGATTCCGGATGAACTTACCGAAGAAGAATCCAAATACGTTTTGGGTGCACAAGCCAATCTCTGGACCGAATATATTACTAATGAGAAACAAGTTGAATACATGGTTTTTCCCAGAATAGTGGCTATGAGTGAAGTGGTTTGGTCGCCGAACAAAAGTAAAGATTATCCTGATTTTGTAGCACGTTTGGAAAATTTCCATAAGCGTTTGGATGCACTGGATATTAATTATGCCAACCATCTGCATGAAATAGATGGCAAAAAAACCGCTAACGGCTATGAATTATCCACATTCACTAAAAACAAAATCATTCGATATACCACTGATGGCACAGAACCAAATATGACTTCTGAAATTTATGCAACAGCCATTCCAATCACTAAGAATTTTACACTAAAAGCTGCAGTTTTCAATTCTGAAAAGCAACTCGGATCGGTATTTACGCAACCTATTTTATTCCATAAAGCACTTGGAAAAGAAATAAGTCTTAATGTAGAACCCAGTAAAAAATATGCAGGCAGTGGTAGTCAAGGGTTAATCAATGGGATTTTAGGAAGTAACACGCGCATAAATGATGAAGAATGGCTAGGATTTGATGGCGAAGATTTAGAAATTGTTATTGATTTAGGCGAAGAAACCGCAATAAAAACGATTGAAACCAGATTTCACAAAGCACCACATCAATGGATCCATGCACCAAAACAAATGATGTTTGGTGTTGATATAAACAATATGAGCGTCCAGGTTGACCTTCCCGAAAATGATGCTTCAATTCAAACTGCTCAAATTAATGTAGATGTCACCACGCGCTATATCTACCTGAAAATTCCGAATTTTGGGATTATCCCTGAAGGTTACTCGGGTGCTGGACATAAAGCGTGGACCTTTATTGATGAAATTATTGTGAACTAAAAATTATAAAATAAAAAAGAAGTTATCATGATATTAGAGATCTGTGCTTCCAATTACCAATCTGCCATTAACGCACAAAATGCGGGAGCACATCGTATAGAACTTTGCTCAGAACTTGCCGTTGGAGGCGTTACGCCGTCTTATGGCCTGATACATCAAACCTTAAAAAACTTAAAAATCCCAGTTTTTGTCCTCATTAGACCTAGAAGCGGGAATTTTACCTATTCTGATGCAGAATTTGAAATCATGAAACAGGATATTCAAATCTGTAAAGATTTGGGCTGTAAAGGCATCGTTTCGGGGGTTTTAAATTTAGATAATACCATTGATATTGAACGTACCAAACAACTGATTGAACTTTCAAAACCTATGGCTTTTACGTTTCATCGGGCTTTTGACCGAACGCCTAATCCGTATGAGTCCTTAACGCATTTAACAGAATTAAAAGTAGATCGTATTCTTACGTCCGGTCAGGTCACTTCGGCAGAAAAAGGCATTTTATTGCTTAAAGAATTAAAAGCTTTGGCTGGTGACAAACTCAGTATTCTTCCAGGTTCTGGGATAAATCCGAAGAATGTTTTAATATTTAAAGATGCCGGATTTAAGGAAGTACATTGTTCTGCGGTACTTTCATCCAAAATTATGGATGCACCATCTGTACCTATGAATACTCCTGAATTTTTGAACGAAGGCAAAGAACTGACATCAAATTCAGAAATTATTAAAACGATGTTACAGCTTATCAAAAACTAGAATTAACGTGTTTTTGTCCCTGAAATCATTCGGTCATTGCCAAAAATATCTTTTTTAAGAATTATATTTTCAAAATTGTAATTATCGAGCAAATGAAGCATTTCAACTCCCAAATATTGATTGATTTCAAAAAACAGCTTTCCATTATCTTTAAGGTGCTCCATTGCAAACCGAATGATCTCTTTATAAAAAACAAGTGGATCATCATTAGCCACATATAAAGCCAAAGCCGGTTCATAATCCAAAACATTTGTTTGCATCTGGGTTTTCTCCAATTCTCTAACATACGGCGGATTAGATACTATAAGGTCAAACTTTAAATCTTCTACACCTAAATTCCTTGAATTTTTACGCCAATCCAAAATATCCACTTCAAAAAACCGGACATTTACGTTATTCAACTTTGCGTTATGTTTTGCAATGGTCAAAGCTTTTTGGCTCACATCGATGGCATAAACCTTTGCTGACGGCAAATTTTCAGCCAGCGAAATGGCGATACAACCGGTGCCTGTGCCAATGTCAAGAATAGAAAGCCCTTTAGTGCTGGCTTTTGCACTATCCAAAATCCAAGCCACCAATTCTTCAGTTTCAGGTCTTGGAATCAATGTGTTTTCATTAACCCGAAACGGCAATCCATAAAATTCGGTTTGACCTATAATATATTGAATCGGTTCGTGATTTTTCAATCGACCTATGGCGTTTTCAAATTTCTCCAATTTCTCAGTAGAAATTTGCATGTTGAGATTTAAAGTAACATCCAATCGTTTCATTTTCAAAAAATGGTCGGTCAACAAATAAAAAAACGACTGAATTTCTGTATCCGGAAAGTCATCTTTTAGTACTGTGAGAAAATTATCGCGTAGTGTTTTTAATCGCATTATAAAGATTTTATCATCCAAACATTGCAAGAATAATGTCCTGTATTGCCAAGTGGACCGTCTAAATTTTCAAATCCTGATTTGGCATATAACTTTGCAGCATCAGTCATATATGGCAAAGTTTCGAGATAACAACTTTCAAAACCGAATGCTTTCGCTTTAGCTAAACACTTATCCATCATTAAAGATCCCAAACCTTTCCCTCTGGCTTTAGGTAAAAAATACATTTTCTGAAGTTCACAAACATTACCCTCATAATTATCCAGTGGTGCTATTCCGGCACCCCCAATAATTTCGCCTTCATGGTCAACCACAAAATAAGCAGCCCTTTCAACGGCATAAGTTTGAGTCATTGCATCCAACGATTTATCGGCATAAGCAGTTCCCACTTTAGGAACTCCCATTTCAATCAAGACTTCCCGAATTACACGAGCGACTTCTACATCATCCTTCTTTTCTATTTCTCTAATTATGGTCGATTTTTTACTCAAGATATTATCTTATTTTTGTCCTTAGAATTATCGGGATGAATATACATGAAAAATATATTAAACGCTGTATCGAAATTGCAAAAAATGGATTGGGTACTACGGCTCCAAATCCAATGG
>NZ_DATJCY010000044.1:0-2971 GCF_035577925.1 Gelidibacter sp.
GTCTATTATTTTCGGCTTGTTTTGCTTTCAGCTCCTTATTTATTTTATCTAAACATGGTTGACACTCTTCATAACCATTAACCCGAGCTCCACTTCCAGGATTGGGTGCTTCTTTATAATATTTACATCCTAATGACCGTATATTATGTGATTGTGCACTTGCCTGGGTAAAAAAGCTTGGTAACATAGAAAGTGATGCTACTAATCCTATTTTTTTAATTGTTTTCATGATCAAACTTCTGATAGTTATTATTTTTATAAAAGTATTTTTTTTATTTTTATCTTGAAATAGCTAGATATAGCTATAGAAATGACTTTTTTAATTGAATACCTATGTCGACCAATACTTGATGGATAAAGTGAATAAGCTCCAGGAAATCTGGGAAAAAATCTCAATAGCTGGGTCGGAGCAAATTGATATATCCCAAAAAGATATTATCAATCGATATATGGATATGTTTCATTTCGGAGAATATTTTTATGTCATCTTCAATACGCGTACTGCGGAAATGGAATATGTAAGTCCCAATGTGCAAAAAATACTCGGCTATAGCCCAAATGAATTTTATCTGAAAGTTGTCTTGGACAATATACATGCCGATGACTTGCCCTATTATTATCATTATGAACATAGTGCTGTACGGTTCTTTTCGGGATTGAAGGAAGATCAATTCTTCAAATATAAGTTTACCTATGACTATCGGTTAAAGACCAAAGAAGGCGTCTATAAAAGAGTTCAACAACAAATTGTTCCCATTTACTATTTTCCCGAAGGCGGAGTACGGACATTGGGCATTTTTACTGATCTATCACACCTGAATATTACGGGAATACCAAAACTCTCGTTTATAGGAATGCAAGATGCTGTTTCTTATTATAACGTACATCTTGAAAAAGAATTCAACATTTCAAACAAACTCTTTACCGATAAAGAACAGGAAATATTGGAATATATAATTCAAGGTAAAAAAAGTGAAGAAATAGCCCTCTTGATGGGACGCAGTATTTTTACCATAAGAAACCATCGCAAAAATATTCTACAAAAATCAAAGTGCAATAATCTGCAGGAACTATTGGTAAGGTCAATTAGAGAAGGTTGGGTATAAAATTTTGTTGTTGTTGTTTTATTTGATCGGCTGTTATTCATTGGTATAACCACGGTTTTCAACTTTCTTATTCGTGCCATATTCTACCAGAAAATTTATTTTAAACGCTTCCAAATCTTCCTAAATTTAAAAGCTGTGAAAATCGAAAACTACTTATGTCCAAACTCCACTTTATTTAATATCAATCCCGAGGCGGGTGCAATATATTCCATAACTTCTGTACTTTCCACTTCAAGACTTTTTGAAATATAATCTAAGGTGATTTCGTTGTTACCTAGCCGCACCAAAGTTCCCATCATCATCCTAATTTGGTTATGGCCAAAACCTTCTCCCCTTACTTTGAACACATATGATGTATCAGGAAAAAAACTAGCACTGAACATTTTATTATCTTCAATTTCACAAAAATCGATCGTTCTTATATATTTTCCATTTTCAGAAACTTTTGAACAGTAACCTTTAAAATTGTGAGTACCTTCAAAAAGCTTCGCACCTGTTTTCATTAATTCAACATCCAGAGCATCTCTAAAAGTCGTCATGATGGAAGCGCAAAATGGATGGGCTTTTTGACCATGAGAAAATACATATACATATTCTTTCATTGTGGCATCTTGGATGACGTTAAATTCAGCATCCACTTCAACCATAGATAAAACTCTGATATCTTGAGGTAAATAATAATTAAATTGCTCTAAAAAAACTCCAAAATCCAAAATCGGTTCTTCCATAAATAACTCGATCGCGGTCTCATTGGCAGATACCATGGCATCGGTTCGACCGGTAGCCAAAGTTTTAAAGGTTTTTTTCCGATCAAAGATAAAATTCAAGGTTTTGTCAATGGCTAAATGTAAGGTTTTAAGCTGCGGTTGTTTTTGCCAACCATGATAACGAAAACCCAAATACTGAATTGTTATAAGGTAAAAATAATTGTAATTCATGCCCCCAAAGGTATTGACAATTGCGGTATTTTAAAAAACAGACTTAGACTTCTCATGTTTTGAATTGAAAATCAATTCATATAAAAAACTATTTTCTATTATTTTCAGCTCGGGATTTAAGAATCCGCTCTACATCAGATAATCTAAAACCTTTGGCCTGAAGCAACATAAGATAATGAAAAAGCAGATCGGCACTTTCATTCAAAAACAAGTCGTCGTTATCATCTTTGGCTTCAATCACCAATTCAACAGCTTCTTCACCAACTTTTTGTGCCAATTTATTAATGCCTTTTGAAAACAGAGAGGCAACATACGAATTTTCAGGTGATGCACTCATACGACGCATTTCAATGGTTTTTTCAAGTTCAGATAAAAAACTGGAACTATTGGTTTGATTCCAGCAGGTATCCGATCCTTTATGACAAGTAGGACCTTGCGGATTAACTTGGATCAAAAGCGTATCTTGGTCACAATCTAATTGCATATCTACCAAATTTAAAAAATTGCCGCTTTCTTCACCTTTCGTCCATAATCGTTGTTTACTTCGACTATAAAAAGTGACCTTTTTCGTTTCTTGGGTTTTCTTTAAAGCAGCTTCATTCATATAACCCAACATCAAAACAGTTTTGGTTTTGGCATCCTGAATGATTGCAGGAATTAAATTATCGGAATTGTATGTGATTTCCATCTCTAAATTTTTACGTCGATATTATTATTTTTTAAAGTTGTTTTCAAATCTTTAATATTGATTTCACCAAAATGAAATACACTAGCGGCCAGCGCAGCATCACATTGCCCGATTTGAAAAGCATCAATAAAATGTTCAATTGTACCAGCACCACCTGATGCTATAATTGGGATATTTGAGTTGGTCGCTAATCTTTTCAATGCCTCAATAGGAAATCCGTTTTTTGTACCATCATGGTC
>NZ_DATJCY010000045.1:0-3360 GCF_035577925.1 Gelidibacter sp.
TAATTGATGGACAACAACGAGTAACAGCATTGACTGCTGCGATTCTTGGACAATACGTCATCAACAAAAACTACCAACGCATAAAGATAAAAATAGCCTTTAACCCTATCGAAGAACGTTTTGAAGTTCAAAACCCTGCAATTTTAAAAGATAAAGTTTGGCTTCACGACATTGTAGATGCTTTTTCAGGCAAAATTAGTTTACTAAAATTGGTTAGAGACTATTCAGCTTTAAATCCTGAAATTGACGAAGATTTAATTGAAAAATCATTTTCGAGATTAATCAGTATCGTGAAAAAGCCAATCGGGATGATTGAATTAAGTTCTGAATTAGATATTGAAACAGTTACAGAAATTTTTATTAGAATTAACTCAAAAGGGGTTGTGTTAAGTCAGGCGGATTTTGCTATGAGTAAAATTGCTTCTGACACTGAAAATGGCGGAAATGAACTGAGAAAAGCCATTGATTATTTTTGTCATTTGGCCATTTCACCTGACTTTTACAAACAGATTGTAGATAACGACAAAGATTTTACAAAAACCGGATTTTTTCAAAAAATGTCGTGGCTTAAAACCGAAAATGAAGATTTATACGACCCTAGTTACAGCGATTTAATTCGTGTCGCATTTACTTCACAGTTCAATAGAGGACGACTTTCAGATTTGGTAAGTTTGCTTTCAGGTAGAAATTTTGAAACAAGAAGTTACGAGACAGAAATTGCAGAACAATCATTTTACAAATTGAAAAATGGAGTAAATAATTTCATTAATGAAACTAATTTTAAACGGTTTTTAATGATTGTAAAATCCGCAGGATTTATTTCACCAAAACTTATTCGTTCTCAAAACGCTATCAATTTTGCTTATATCATTTACCTAAAACTAAAAGAACTTGGAGTAAATTCGGTTGCTATTGAAAGCTATGTAAGAAAATGGTTGGTTTACTCAATTTTAACAGGAAGATATTCAGGTTCACCAGAAAGCACATTTGATTTTGACATAAAACAGATTTCTCAAAAACCGTTTGGAGATTACCTAAAAGAAAAAGAAGAAGGAGAACTTTCAGATGCGTTTTGGAACGCTTCATTGCCCCAAAGTTTAGACACTTCAGTAGCAAGTAGCCCGTATTTTCACGTCTTTTTGGCTTCACAAGTAAAAGCTAATGATCGAGGTTTTTTATCGAGAGATGTTTTGGTAGGTGACTTAATTTCTTTACGTGGTGATATTCATCACTTGTTTCCAAAGGATTATTTAAGAAAAAATGGATTGGACAGAGGTAAGTATAATCAAATTGCAAACTACGTATATATGCAATCGGAAATAAACATAAAAGTAGGCAATAAACCACCAAAAGATTATTTTGAGCTTATAAAATCACAAATGCAAGATAGTAACCAACATGTAAGTGGACTGTCGAATGAACAAGAACTTTTGGACAATTTGAAAATGAATTGCGTACCTGCTGAAATTATACAAATGAGTATTGATGACTATCAAGATTTTTTGACTGTAAGACGAAAATTAATGGCACAAAAAATCAAAGAATATTATAAATCACTATAATTAGTGAAATTAGTATCTAAAAAACAATAAAACTCCTTGAATCTCAGTGAAACCTCAGCGTAGCTCTGTGAACCACATAAAAATCTGTGTAATTAGTGTAATTGGTGTCTAAAAAACACTCAGTGAACCTCAGCAAAACCTCAGCGTATCTCCGTAAAACAACATAAAAATTAGTGCAATCTGTATCTACAGTTTCTTCAAAAAATGATAACCCAAAATCTCAAAACCTTCATTCATATAAAACTTATGTGACGGATAATTTTGCACATAAGTATTCAGCTCAATGGTTTGGTAACCTTTTAAAGCCACATAATCGTAAATACATTTCATAAACTGCTTTCCCAGACCTTTTTTCCTATAACCGTCATCAATAAAAACATGGTCCAGCTCCACACTTCTACCAGAATAATGACGGGTACAAAACCACATTCCGGCAATACCGATTAGTTTTTCGCCATCATAAATGGCCGCACATTCATAGTTTTGAGTAACCATCTCCGCAAAACGTTGTTTGAGCACTGCTTCAGTAACTTTGTGATTGTTCAATTTTTGTACTAACGGAATGATCGAATTAATCTGTGAAGGTTCGATTATTTTAAAAGAAATGGGCATATTCTAAATTTTAAGTAAAAATAAATAATTTACCTTATAAATAAATCAGTTATTTTTGATTGATACATAAATATGATGAATAGAAAAGACTTTTTAAAATCGGCCATTGTTGGCGGGATTGCATTAGGCGTTTTGCCTAATTTGGCATTTCAGGATTCGGGTTTAAGTTATGATGAATTAATCGGCAAGGGAACTCCAAAACTTTATGGCGACGGATTCCAAATACGAAAAGAAGCTTATGATGCTTTTATTGCCATGAAAAATGCGGCTTTAAACGAGGATATTGCCATTCAAGTGGTGTCGAGTTATCGGAATTTTGATCATCAAAATCGCATCTGGGAACGCAAATATAAAAGCTTTATCCAACAAGGTTTATCACCGGAAAAAGCGATTGATAAAATCATTGAATATTCAACCATTCCTGGAACTTCGCGCCACCATTGGGGCACGGACATGGATCTTATTGATGCCAATGCTGTTCAACCAAAAAGCGTGTTGAGCCCAAGCCATTTTGAAGGGAATGGCTGTTTTGTCAACTTTAAAAAATGGATGGATACCCATTCCAGAGATTATGGTTTTTATCTGGTTTACACCAACAATCCCCAACGGAAAGGCTTTAAATATGAACCATGGCATTACAGCTACAAATCATTGTCATGCGATTATCTTCACGACTACAGAAAATTAAATCTAAAAAACATTCTTGGTGAAGCGTCGCTTTTAGGACACGAATATCTGACGGATTCGTTTTTGGACCGTTATTATACTGGAAATATTTTGGATATTAATCCGGAGCTTTTGTAACCAAATGGTACTTTTAAAGCACAAAAAAACCTCTTAAAACAAGAGGTTTTCTTAAGACACTAACTCAATTTTCAGTATTATGAAATACGTTCCAAATAGGCCAAAACATCATTGGCATGGGATTGTTTGGCATAATCCATAGCGGTCAATCCTTTTTCCGATTTTCCTTTAAGTTCTGCGCCATGTTTAACGAGCAGCTGTAAAATACTGGTTTTATTATATCGTGCGGCAAACATAGCCGGCGTCATCCCATTAGATTTTTCATTGACATCGGCACCCAGCTCGATCAATTTCTTAACAGTTTCAAGATCGCCTTTTACAATAGCCATGCAAAAAGGACTTACAGAAGTTTTTGTTTTTACAATACTCGAAAACTGTGGCG
>NZ_DATJCY010000046.1:0-13327 GCF_035577925.1 Gelidibacter sp.
ATATTCTTTTAGTGATAGCCGATGGCTAACCTTTGAAGAGATCCGCTCGGATGTTGATTTGGGCGACAAAAATGCTTTAGGATTCCATATTCCGGGTATGTGGGACAAAATATTGGATATCGAAAAATGTTGGCTGCAAGCCGATCCATCCAATGCCATTAGAAATGAGATCAAAGCATTTTCGGTAAATAACGGATTGGAGTTTTTTAATGTACGCAACCAAACCGGTTTTATAAGAACCTTAATGATTCGTACCTCGTCAACAGGTGACATCATGGTACTTTTGCAGTTTTTTAAGGAAGATATAAAAAACAGAGAATTGCTATTGAACCATATCAGTGACAAATTTCCGGAAATTACCTCCTTACAATATGTCATCAACAGTAAAGCCAACGACACCATTTACGACCAAGACGTGATTTGCTATAAAGGCAACGATCATATCTTTGAAGAAATGGAAGGTTTGAAGTTTAAAATTAACGCTAAATCTTTTTACCAAACCAATTCGGAACAGGCTTATGAACTTTATAAAATAACACGCAATTTTGCTAATCTTAAAGGTGAAGAATTGGTTTACGATTTATATACCGGCACCGGAACCATTGCGCAATTTGTCGCTAAAAACGCCAAAAAAGTTATTGGTGTTGAAGCCGTTCCTGATGCGATTAATGCAGCAAAAGAAAACGCACAATTAAATGGCATTAATAACGTTGAGTTTTATGTTGGCGATATGAAAAACGTATTTAATGACGACTTCATCAAACAACATGGCCACCCCGATGTGATCATTACCGATCCACCTCGTGATGGCATGCATAAAGATGTGGTACAACAAATTCTTAACATTGCCCCTAAACGCGTAGTGTACGTAAGTTGCAACAGTGCTACCCAAGCTAGGGATTTAGAACTTATGAAAGCCTATTATAAAGTAGTCAAAGTGCAACCGGTAGATATGTTCCCACAAACACATCACGTGGAAAATGTTGTACTTTTAGAGAAAATATAGCGAAATTTGATTGCTAAAACATTATCCATTTCAAACAAGAAATAACACACACTTGAAACATATAAAAACCCATAGAGCATTAAAAATCATACTTCCACTGCTCATTTTAACAAGTCTCTGGGGCTGTGAACGCGATGACATTTGTTCTTCAGAAACGCCGACCACACCACATTTGGTCATTCATTTTTATAATGTTAATGCCAGAAACGAAACTAAGACAGTGCGACATTTAAGTGTTCATACGGAAAATCATCCTAATTATATAATTCATGATCGAACTATCGATAAGATTATGTTGCCTTTAAAAATTGAGGCCATGGATAATCTGAACACCACCCGATTTGTGCTCACAAAAGATACCGATTACCTTACAGATGAAAATCCTACAACGGTTGCAAATGTTGACATTATAGAAGTGGTTTACACCCCTGAACTTATTTACGTTTCAAGAGCATGCGGTTATAAAAGTGTGTTTAACGACCTTATCACAACCCGCGAAACCGACGACGACAACTGGATTATAGATTTCGAAGTTATTAATACCACCGTAAACGATGAAAATGCAGCACATATCAATATTTATCATTAATCTGATGCTTTTGATGATGTTGCCGCTCACATCATTAGCTCAGGAAAACCTTGAAATTCAAGAAAACAACCCAAATGACACCATTGTCGTCAAACAAAAATATGGTCTTCGATTGGGTGGCGATGTTGGAAAATTAGTACGTTCGTTTGTTGACGATGACTATAAAGGTTTTGAAATTTCAGGCGATTATCGCCTCACACAAAAACTATATTTAGCTGGTGAATTGGGAATTGAAGAACGCACCACCAAAAATGATTATTTGGATGTCACTGCCGACGGGAGTTATTTTAAAGCCGGAATTGACTATAATCTCTATAGAAACTGGCTTGATATGGAAAATCTCATCTACACCGGATTCAGAGTTGGTTTTAGCACTTTTAGCCAAAATCTGAACAGCTTTACCGTTTATACCACCAATCAATATTATGACACGCCATTCACTTCTACAGAGGCACAACAATTCAAAGGTCTGTCAGCGGTTTGGGCAGAAATGGTCATCGGAATTAAAGCCGAAGTGCTCACCAATCTCTTTATTGGCATTAATACGCAGCTAAAAATCATCATTACCGAAGATCAACCTGCCAATTTTGAAAATTTATACATCCCTGGTTTTAACAGAACGTTTGATAGTGGGCGATTTGGTTTTGGATTTGGTTATAATATCTCCTATTTGATACCTATTTTTAAGAAAAATAAAAAAATAGCCGTCGAAGATTAATTCCTCAAATTTAATATCCACTTATTAAGAAAAATACTTAACTTTTGCATACAAATCATAAGGTATGCACAGAGACGAAATAGCCGATTTATTAGAAGAAAAATACCATGTACTTCTTGATTGGCTGGAACATCAAGATGATGAAAAATGGATGTCCGGCCCAAAAAACAAATGGACGGAAGGTCAACAAGCGTTACATCTATTAAAAAGTATCAAACCCTTAAATGATGTACTTAGCATGCCTCGATTTATGTTTAAATACACTTTGGGAACTGCCAATAGAGAACCACGCGAATACGATGCCATCGTTAGCGATTATCTTGAAAAACTGGAAAATTACAAAAAAACCACAACCAAATCTCGTAAAAAACTAAATGTTCCTAAAATTCAGGATAAACGCTATATTTTGACACGATTGCAGGTTGAAAGCAAGAAATTACAGTACAAAACCCGTCGAATTTCTGATAAAAACTTGGATACACTAGTTTTGCCACATCCCATTATGGGAAAAATATTAATACGCGAAATGTTGATGTGGTGTGCCTTTCATGCCGAATATCATTTCAAACAACTTCAAGAAAGTTATTGAAATACGGATTTTCTAAAAAACTCCAATTCCCTATTAATTAGTCATGTGTTTTCCTTTTTTACTGCCTTCATACATGACGTATTTCACCAATCGGGCCTCCAATTTGGCATTTACCAAATGGATTTTCCGTGAAGGTCTCAGCCCCACATGTTTGAGCGCATCAAGGTTGGAAGTGATAAACCACGCATCGGTTCCGGGATAATTTTGCTTTAGCGTATCGCCAATATTTTTATAAAACGATTCCATTTCAATATCCAATCGTTCACCATACGGCGGATTGAATACCATGTGCAATTTCTTGTCACCCGCTTTTTGGGTCTTAAAAAAGTCTTCGTGGCGTATTTCGACAAAATCTTGCAACTGTGCATTATTTATGTTTTCTTTAGCTTTGGCAACAGCACTCGGTGATTTGTCATAACCAATTATACGATAGTGAAAATCTCTGGTTTTATTCAAAAGGGATTCTTCTATTTTTTCAAATAAATCCACGTCCCAATCTTGCCAGCGCTCAAAAGCAAATTCTTTTCGCATCAAGTTAGGCGGAATATTACAGGCTATCATCGCAGCTTCTGCCAAAATTGTTCCACTACCGCACATCGGATCCATAAAATCACATTGACCATCCCAACCGGATAACATAATCAATCCAGCCGCAAGCACTTCGTTGATAGGCGCAATATTGGTAGCTGTTTTATAACCGCGTTTATGAAGTGAATCTCCAGAAGTGTCTAAGGACACATTACATGTATTTCGATCAATATGTATATTGATTTTCAGGTCGGGAAACTTCAAATCAACATTAGGCCTTTCGCCAACAGTATCTCTAAATTTATCAACAATGGCATCTTTAGTTTTTTGAGCAATAAATAAGGAATGTTTAAACAAATGCGAATGAACGGTCGCATCAACTGCCAACGTTCCAGATGGCTTTAGATATTGACTCCAATCCATTTTATAGATTTGGTCGTACAAATCCTTTTCATTGTTAATCCTAAAACTGTGGATGGGTTTTAAAATTTTAATTGCGGTCCTCAATGCCAAATTTGCTTTGTACATAAAACCTTTATCGCCTACAAAACTTACGTTTCGCACTCCGGGTTTAACGTCTTGCGCACCCAATTGGATCAACTCATGCACCAGTAAATCTTCAAAGCCAAATAAGGTTTTGGCAACCATATTAAAATTATTATCCATTGTTCTCGTGATATAGAATGCAAAAATAAAGTATTTTTGCAGTCAAGCGAATTTATAATGATAAAAGACGAAATTGAGTGGTATGCCTCATGGTTTGACACCCCATATTACCACATTTTATACAAGGATAGAGATTACGCTGAGGCGCGCCAATTTATGGATAATTTGACTCAGTATTTAAATTTGCCCGAACATGGCAAAATCCTAGATTTAGCCTGTGGAAAAGGACGCCATTCCATATATCTCAACTCATTGGGTTATGACGTGACTGGTGCCGACCTTTCTGAAAACAGCATTGCTTATGCCAAACAGTTTGAAAATGAATCCCTTCATTTTAAAGTACATGACATGAGTTTCCCTTTTAATGAAAAATTTGATGCCGTATTTAATCTATTTACAAGTTTTGGTTATTTTGATAAATCTGAAGACAATCTCAATACCATAAAAGCCATTAGAGATGACTTAAATGAATCTGGTTTTGGGGTCATCGATTTTATGAATGTTAATTATGTTATTGAAAATCTGGTCCCTGAAGATGTGAAAACGGTTTCTGGAATAGATTTCCATCAAAAAAGATATGTCGAAGATGACCATATTATCAAAGATATCAGTTTCACGAACAATGGAAAGGATTACCAATTTCAAGAACGTGTTAAAGCAAAAACTTTAGCCGATTTTGAAGAACTTTTTGATGCTGCCGGCGTCTATTTGTTAGATGTTTTTGGCAATTACAAATTACAGAAATTTAACAAAAATACTTCCGAACGTCTAATCATGATTTTTAAATGATGCAGTATCTACTCCCATTCTTAGCCGTGGTTGCTGGGGTTTTACTTGTTATAATTTTCAAAAACAAGAAGCCCAAATACACCAAGCTGCTTTTGTCCTTCAGTGGTGCGTTTTTATTGGCATTGACCTTATTTGATCTTTTGCCGGAAGTTTATCAACACCTGGAAGCCAAGCAAACAGGACTCTTTATTATGTTGGGAATTTTATTCCAGATTTTATTGGAGTTTTTTTCTAAAGGTGCAGAGCATGGACACGTCCATATCCACGAGCATAAACACAATACCGATTTTCCTTGGGTGTTGTTCATCAGTTTGTGCATCCACAGTTTTTTGGAAGGATTTCCCATACACCAGCACAACGATATGGTATATGGCGTATTGATTCATAAAATCCCGATTGCAGCCTTAATAACTACCTATCTAATGCAATCGCAATTCACTAAAAATCAAATTATTGCATTTTTGATTACGTTTGCACTAATGACCCCGATGGGCACATTGGTTTCAAACACGGTTCCGTTTGTTGGCAATTACCTATTTTTTATAAATGCCATTGTTATTGGCATCTTTTTTCATATTTCGACCGTTATTTTGTTTGAAAGCAATGAAAACCACAGATTTAATCTTTCAAAACTTATCGTTATTGCTTTAGGGATTTTAGTAGCCTATCTTATTTAGAGGGTAAAAAATGTAGTTTTTAGCGTTCTATATAATTTTAAAAATTTCGCTTATGCGAGAAATATTATGTTCAGTAAAGAAGAATCAAGAAAATTAAGAGAAGATTTTTGGATCAGTTTTGGAAAATCCTTTCCTCGAAAATGGATCCTTTATGATACCAAATTGAAAGGTTTTAGTTTTAAGTTCCATTTTGACACCAAACACGCATTGATTGCCTTAGATATTGAAGACGACCTCGAATACCGTATTAAATATTGGGACAAATTACAATCTTTAAAAACCATATTAACAGATGATTTTTTGCCAGAAGTCATTTTTGAAGAAGCTTACTTTTTAGAAAATGGCAAAGAAATCTCAAGAATTTATCTTCCGTTAGAAAAAAAAGTATCCATTCACAATAAAAACACATGGCAGGATGTTATGGAGTTTTTCAATGAAAAAATGCCACTTTTTGAAGAGTTTTTTGAAGATTACAAAGATTTTATTGAAGCTTGAAATAGTTGATATTCAATAATCATTAATCCGAACTTCAACATTCATTATTCGCTATTCATATTTTTTATTTTCGATTGGCAGTCATTCATCAATCAGCATTCGTCAATCGCCAATCAACCATTGCCATTTGTCTTTCTCTCAAATTTCACCGTTATTGTTAACTTCCACTAAAATTTAAATACCATGATTATTGACGTCCATACGCATATTAACAATTACCATGAAGATCGTGTAGTTTCACTAAATGACAGTCTCGATTTATTGATGCAAACCATGCACGATAATAATGTGGATTACTCGTTGGTATTATCTTCCTACAAAGTCAATGAGCACCGTCCCAGCACCAAAAAAGTTGTGGAAGCTATAAGCAATCGAAACAATTTGGGCGTTGTAGCTGGTGTAAGTTATCTAAATTACGATTATAAAGATTTGAGGGAACTTAGTGAATTTCTTGACGATGGCCTCATCAAAGGTTTAAAGTTCTATCCAGGTTATGAACCGTTTTATCCAAATGACATCCGCTTTAAGGTCATGTACGAAATGGCCATAGAGTTTGATGTTCCTGTCATGTTTCATTCTGGTGACACCTATTCGCCAAACGGTAAAATCAAATATTCGCATCCTATTCATATTGACGATTTGGCCGTGGATTATCCTGATTTAAAAATTGTGATCTGCCATGTTGGAAATCCTTGGATTAGGGATTGCATGGAAGTGGTTTATAAAAACAAAAATGTCCATGCTGATATTTCCGGACTTGTTTTGGGCGATTTCTCAGATAAATTTGAACGTTATATGAAAAAAGAAATCGAAGAAATGATTACCTATGCCGGCGATCCCAAATACTTACTTTATGGCACCGATTGGCCTATAAGCAATATGAGATCTTACTTAAAGTTTATGGATCAATTGGAATTGGAAGATGAAAAGAAAGATATGATCTTCTGGAAAAATGCTGCCGAACTTTTTAAAATCGATGTGAGCCAAATAAAATCCTAAAACATCAACTTTTTATAATATATAAAAGAAAATCATCAAATAATGGCAAATGGCTCCGCCAAGTACAAACAAATGCCAAATGACATGATTATACGGAATACGATGCACGGCATAAAAAATGATGCCAAGCGTATAAAAAGCACCACCGGCAACAAACAGAATGAGGCCATTGGGTCCAATCAATTCTGATAGATTGTTAAAATCAAAAATAATCAACCAGCCCATCACTAAATATAATAAGGTTGAAATAATTTCAAATTTTCCGGTGAAAAATAATTTTAAAATCAGCCCAAATCCGGCAATTGCCCAAACCGTCCAAAACAAAGGCCAGCCCAAACTATTGTGCAATGCAATAAGGGTTACTGGCGTATAAGTTCCGGCAATGAGAAGATAAATGCTGATATGATCGATAATCCGAAAATAATGTTTTTGTTTTTCGGCAGAAACCGAATGATATATAGTTGATGCTGAAAAAAGAACGATGATAGAAACCCCATAAACAATAACGCTCATCAAGCTCCAATCGGTTTTATGCTCCCCATAACTGATCAATAATGCCAATCCGACAACACCAAGGATGGCACCGACGCCATGTGTCCAAGCGTTAAGTTTTTCTTCAAATGGAGATTGCATTCGCATTATTCTTTATCATTTTTAACTGCCCATTTGGCTCTAAGATCTAAATAATCAATTGGGAATGCTGATTTTTGACGTTCCAATAACCCACTCTGAAAAGCACGTTCCAAAATATCTTCGATCAGATAATCCTCATTATTCAACAACGGATTAAAATCCTGCTTCAACGATATATCAAACAACTTGGCGGTATTATTAAACCAGAAAGCGCGCCAGCCACTCCGCAATTCCTTAATCAATTCAAACGTTGTTTGACCTGTTTGTCGATGTACCAATTTAACAAGAATCTGACCTTCCGACCGGGTAAGTTTTTTCAACTCGGCCGAAAATTCTTCTTCAATATATTTTTGAATAATTTTCGTATAACGACGTTGGTCACTTTTCCGTTTTATGGTTTCCAGACGTTTATTAAGTTCAACCAAACGCTCAGCAGCAAGCTTCGCATACGGATATACCTTAAGGGTTCTTCGTCTTAAAATCAGGTAACGTGCCCGATCTTCCTTACTTGCAAAATCCAATTTACCCAACACAACAACAGCATCCAAATCAATAACGGATACCGGGATGGAATCACCATCAATATAATAATATTCTATGACCGTGGAATCCTTTTCTTTAGGTTCAATAACAGGCTTTATTTGTGCCATCAACAGAAAAGGAAAAAAAACAAAAATGTAGGTCGTCAATTTCATTGGTGCCATAACTCTAAAATCATACCAAAATTAAGAATTTACAGGTCCAATACCCTTAAAATCCTATTAATATTATTAATTTTATAAAAAATATTAACCCATGGCAAAAAACAACATTTTAGACAAAAAATCTTTAGAGTTTTTAGAAAACTATCTCAATAATGCATCACCTACCGGATACGAATGGACCGGACAACAATTATGGATGGATTACCTTAAACCATATGTTGATGAGTTTATCACAGATACTTACGGAACCGCTGTAGGCGTCATCAATCCACAAGCAAAGTACAAAGTAGTTATTGAAGGCCACGCCGATGAAATTTCGTGGTATGTCAATTACATCACCGATAACGGCCTAATTTACGTCATCAGAAACGGTGGTAGCGACCATCAGATTGCACCAAGTAAAATTGTCAATATCCATACAAAAAATGGCATCGTCAAAGGTGTTTTTGGATGGCCTGCGATCCATACAAGGGATAAAGCCAAGGAAGAAACTCCTAAACCAGAAAATATCACCATTGATGTCGGTGCGAAAAACAAGGAAGAAGTTGAAAAAATGGGTGTTCACGTGGGCTGCGTTATCACCTATCCAGATACGTTCCATATTTTGAATGGCGATAAATTTGTATGCCGGGCACTCGATAATCGTATTGGTGGATTTATGATTGCACAAGTGGCGCGATTGCTACACGAAAATAAGAAAACACTTCCATTTGGTTTGTATATTACCAATTCCGTTCAAGAAGAAATTGGTCTGCGTGGTGCCGAAATGATTGCAGAACGCATCAAACCTCATGTGGCCATTGTAACCGACGTCACGCATGATACGACTACGCCAATGATCGACAAGAAAAAAGAAGGTCATTTGGAATTGGGATTAGGCCCTGTAATTGCCTATGCACCGGCTGTTCAACAAAAACTCAGGGATTTGATTACGGATACCGCCGAAACCAATAAAATTCCATTCCAACGTTCGGCATGTTCCAGAGCGACCGGCACGGATACCGATGCTTTTGCCTACAGCGGCATGGGCGTGGCAAGTGCACTAATTTCATTGCCGTTACGCTATATGCACACCACCGTTGAAATGGTACATAAAGAAGATGTTGAAAATGTTATCAGACTCATTTATGAATCTTTATTGAACATTAAGGAAAATGATACTTTTAGTTATTTTGACAAATAATTAAAATTCGCTATTCCATAAAATAGTTACGTTTTAAACACGGTGATAATCGATTAGTTTATCACCGTTGTTTAATAATTTGATGTTTTAAAATGTATAATTTATTTAAAGCAATAATTTAACAAAACAAATATATTTAATTTATTATAAGTGAGTTACATTTTTATTTGAATGAATTTAAAAAACACAAATATTTTATAACCCGTGATTACAAAAATGGCTAACGAAGAATATATCGACATTCTAAATCCAGATGGTACACCCACTGGAAAAAGCTGTTTGAAATCTGAAATCCATCGCCAAGGGCATTATCACGATACGGCACATGTATGGTATTACAACCCAAATGCCGAAATTTTACTGGCACAGCGTGCAGCGACAAAAACCATTTGTCCATCCATTTGGGACGTTTCGGTAGCAGGCCATGTTGATGCCGGAGAATCAATTATTGAAGCGGTTTTAAGAGAAACCAGAGAAGAAATTGGAATCCATATTACTGAATCTGATTTGGAAAAAATAGGAGTTTTTAACTGTTTCCAAAGCTATCCAAACGGAATTATTGACAATGAATTTCATCATACATTTATAGCAAGAATCGATTATAATCCAGCTGATTTCCTATTAGACAAACAAGAAGTGCAACAGGTTAAATTTGTAAGTATTCCAGCGTTTAGGGAGCTTTTAGAAAAAAGTAAGACCAATAGTCATTTCATAGCAAGTAATACGCCCTATTATCTTGAAGTTATAAATGCGATTGAGCAAAAATTCAAACAAATTTAAAAGATATGACCTTATTATTACTAGCCATTGCTCCGGTTTCCATCATTATCTTATATGTTTATTTCAAAGATAAATATGAAAAAGAACCGATGCGATTGTTGGGATATAATTTCTTGCTCGGCGCTTTTGTGAGCGTTTTTATTACCACTTTACTTTATGTCATTATCGAAATTCCATTTCCATTAAACACACCTGATAGCATTTTGGAACAATTCATTAAGGCTTTTTTTGTAGTTGGCCTATCTGAAGAATTCAGCAAATATATTATTGTTAGGTATTATGCACAGCCACAAAAAGACTATAACGAACCTTTTGACGGCATCGTTTATGCGGTTATGGTATCAATGGGTTTTGCCACGACGGAAAACATCATGTATGTGATTCATGGCGGAATGGAAGTTGCAATAATCAGGGCCTTTACTGCTGTTCCGGCACATGCAGTTTTTGGTATATTAATGGGTTATTTTATGGGAAGAGCAAAGTTTTCAGATAACAGAATACTTCTAAACCTCACTGGTTTTTTTCTAGCGGTCTTTTTTCATGGTGCTTATGACTTTTTCCTATTTATCGATTTTGTCCCAGGCATTTGGAGCGGTGCTTTCGTTTCCTTACTCGTGGGCATCGTCCTTTCAAGACGAGCCATCAAAAGCCATCAAAAAATCTCATATTTCAGACCGAAACAAAGTGAACGTCAAATTTAAAAGTATATAAGGAATGCTTAAATTAGTGGTCTCCAAACTTAATTCAATAGCTCATGAACCAAGTCTTTAAAGTTAACGTCAATAATAATTTTGATTTTGATATCGATAGCGAAAACGTTTCGCAAATGGATATTATCAAAACCAATACTTCGTATGAACACTTATTACACCATAACCGATCATATAGAATCGAAGTCATTGAAGAAGATTTTCAAAATAAACATTATAAAGTAAAGATTAACAACCACACTTATAACATAAACATAAACAACCAATTAGATGAATTGATAAGAGCTTTGGGCTTTGAGATTGGGAGTGCTAAAAAAGCAGATAAAATATCGGCACCAATGCCGGGATTAATTCTTGACGTTAGCATAAAAACTGGGGATGTTGTGAAAGAAAATGATCCACTTTTAATTCTTGAAGCAATGAAAATGGAAAACATTATCAGCTCTCCAAGAGATGGCATCATCAAATCCATTGTTGTTAAAAAAGGCGATACCGTCGATAAAAATCAGTTATTGATCGAATTTGAATAAGGCAAAACAGCTTTAAAGTCAATAAAAAAGTAAAAAACAAAAATACTCAAACCGTGATTTCCTAAAAAATGTACTTGCGAACTTGCGGTGAACAGAGATTTCCGCCCTCGCGGGAATTAAAAATAAGTTTTCAATGAAAAAAATATTAGTAGCAAATCGTGGAGAAATAGCGCTCAGGATCATGAAAACGGCAAAAACCATGGGCATAAAAACAGTGGCCATCTACTCTACTGCCGATCGAAAATCACCTCATGTTAGATTTGCCGATGAAGCCGTGTTAATTGGTGAAGCTCCTTCAAACCAATCGTATCTATTGGGTGATAAAATCATAGAAGTTGCTAAAAACCTCAATGTTGATGCCATTCATCCAGGTTATGGTTTTTTAAGTGAAAATGCCGATTTTGCAGAAGCTTGTGAAGCCAATAACCTTATTTTTATAGGTCCGAAATCGAAAGCTATAAAAATAATGGGCAATAAATTGGCTGCTAAAGAAGCGGTTAAACAGTATGATATTCCAATGGTTCCAGGCATTGACGAAGCCATTACCGATATTGAAAAAGCAAAACAAATTACAAATGCCATCGGTTTTCCTATTTTAATTAAAGCGGCAGCGGGCGGCGGCGGAAAAGGCATGCGTGTTGTAGAAAATGCTTCGGAACTGGAATCACAGATGAAACGTGCCATTAGTGAAGCGACATCTGCATTTGGTGATGGTTCTGTGTTTATTGAAAAATATGTGGGTTCGCCACGTCATATTGAAATCCAAATTATGGCAGATACCCATGGCAATATCGTTCATCTTTTTGAAAGGGAATGCAGCATTCAACGTCGGCATCAAAAAGTTATTGAAGAAGCACCATCTTCGGTTTTAACTCCAGAATCCAGAAAAAAAATGGGCGAAGCTGCGGTAAAAGTTGCCAAAGCTTGTGATTATGTTGGTGCGGGAACTGTAGAATTCCTATTGGACGAACACCATAATTTCTACTTTCTAGAAATGAACACGCGCCTACAAGTGGAGCATCCGGTCACTGAACTAATTACCAATACCGATTTGGTGGAATTGCAGATACGCGTGGCTCGTGGCGAAGTTTTACCAATAAAGCAAGAAGACTTAAAAATTAAAGGACATGCCTTGGAATTACGTGTTTATGCCGAAGATCCTTTGAACAACTTCCTTCCTAGCGTTGGACATTTGGAAGTTTACCAATTACCACAAGGCAAACACGTTCGGGTAGATAATGGTTTTGAACAAGGCATGGATATTCCCATTTATTACGATCCAATGCTTGCAAAACTGATTACCTATGGCGAAACACGAGCCGAAGCCATCCAAGAAATGCTGAATGCCATTAACCATTATAAAATAGAAGGCATAGAAACCACATTGCCATTTGGAACTTTTGTTTGTGAACATGAAGCCTTCCGTTCGGGAAATTTTGATACGCATTTCGTTAAAAAATACTTTTCTGCCGAAAACATTCATGAACACAAAAAAGAAGAAGCACAATTGGCAGCGATGATTGCTGTGAGACGCTATTTGGAAGATCAGAAAAAATTGAGAATTCCCAATTGAAATTGAAGTTGAAATTGAAGTTGAAACGAACTAACAAATAAAGTTCATGACATAGATACCGACTACAGAGTTATCTGGAGAAACCGAAATTGAAAATTAGTGTAATTCGTGCCATTTGTATCCAAAGAAAATCAGTGTAAAACCCATAAAACCAATAT